>JBILGD010000065.1:0-14301 GCA_044351225.1 Steroidobacteraceae bacterium | reverse complement strand
CGGCACATCGAGTTCGACGGCGAGTGTCTCGCCTTCGAGTGCGATATTGAAGGTGATGGCACCATGCACGTGCTTGCGCTGGCCGAGCGTGTCGTGCTGGTGATCATGGTCATGGTCATGGTCATGATCTTGTTTGGCGGCTTGAGCGGCTGCGACCGGGCTGAGTATCAGCGCGGCGCTGCATAGCGCTGCGAGCGCGAAGTGGGCAAAGGTTGTCATCGCAAGTCCTCCGACTGGAAAATCAAAACTTCACTTTGATACCTGCGGCAAGATGCCGTCCCGCGAGTGGTGCCACGTCCTTGAGGGGCGAAGCATGCCGACGCATCTCTTCGTCGAGAAGATTTGCGCCGCGCAGAAACCAGAGCATAGTCGCTCCGCCCGCCTCGAGACGATAGGCAACATCCGCCGAGAGCGCCGTGAACCCGGCAGTCGGACGCTCGCCGGCTGCGACGTCGGTCTGCGCATCGTGCCACACGGCATCGATGCCGAAACGCAACGCGCCGCGAGTCAACGAGGTCTCGATGCCGAGGCGGCGCGGCGGGATCTGCGGTAGCGGGTCCCCTTGTGCGTCACGCGCACGCACGAGATCGCCGAACACGCGCAGCCCCATCGTGCCGAACGTCGAGCGCAGCAGACTGTCATGGGCCCACTCGAGTTCCACCCCAGAGAAGCGGGCATCAACGGCCGCGAAACGCACCACCGGCAGCTCGTCGAGTTCGCTACCGTCCGGGAACGGAGCAATGAAATCGTCATAGTCGGCGCGGAACAGGCTGATCGATCCCTGCCAGCCGCCCTCCGCAGCCCGATGGCGCAGCGCAAGGTCCACCGTGCGTCCGGTCTCGACGCCTAGCCGCGCATCGCCGATTTCATAGCGTCTGACTGCGAGGTGCGGCCCCGCGGCATAGAGTTCGGTGGCTGTGGGATGACGACCAGTCGAGGTGAGTTGCAGCGACAGATCCCAGGACTC
This sequence comes from Steroidobacteraceae bacterium, assembly GCA_044351225.1. Classification (GTDB taxonomy): domain Bacteria; phylum Pseudomonadota; class Gammaproteobacteria; order Steroidobacterales; family Steroidobacteraceae; genus UBA964. The sequence goes on along the minus strand of JBILGD010000065.1, from coordinate 13,334 downwards.
GGCGAAACGCCATATGCCACCAAGTGAGCCGCTAGCCGCTTCGTCGGCATATCTTTGAAGGTTCCCGGTCTCGACGGCAGCGGCCACCGGCTCGAGTGTCTGGCGCTCGAGTCGAGCACCGGCTTCGAGCGTTAATGCGTCGCTACGCCATTCCCGAAACGCGAACAAACCAAGGCTGCGCTGAAGCGAGGCTGGCAGGAAAGCTTCTTCGCCGGTTGCGTCGAAATCAAGATCGCGCCATTGCAGGCCGATCACCAGATTGCTCGCCCGTTCAAAGGTGAGTCGCGCCTCACGCCCGGTCTGTGCGTACCGTGTGCCGATCTCCTCGCCCTCGAGCTCCACATGTTGATACTGGCTGTGCGCAGCGCGCAGGCGAATCGCATCGAACCACTTCTCGATCGACCATGCGGCGCTCAAATCAAAGCGCTGTTGTTGCAAGGCGAGGCTGATCACTTCCTCTTCATGCTCGTGGTCGTGCTCATGCTCGTGCTCGTCATCGTGCGCTTCATCGTGCTCGTCACCATGGCCGTGTCCGCCGGGTAGTCCATAGGTGTTGTCCAGCTGGCTGGCCGACAGCGCAAACGCACTGCGCGCCGTAACCCAGCTGATCCCGGCACTGACGCTGCTGCTCTCGCCGCCGGAGTTTTCCAGGCGTCCGTCGGGGATACGCAGTTCGCCCGCGGTAAAGTGGTGCGCGTCGGCGACGAACTGCAACGCCTCGCCGCCTTGTCCTGCCACACGCGCGGCGACGCCGCGCTCATTCGCCGCCGTATCACCGCGCAGATCGAGTTCCGCGGCGAGGGGCGCCGAGAAACGCTGCAAGGGCAGTCTCGAGGTGATCACGTTGACCGCGCCTGCCGCAGCCGCCGAACCAAACAGCAACGCGGCTGGTCCACGAATCACCTCGACACGCTCGATAAGCAGAGGTTCGACGGTAACCGCGTGATCATCGGAGAGCGCGCCGACATCCAGTGTGTCGGCCCCGTCCTGATACGTTTGCACACGCAGTCCACCCTGACCGCGAATGATGGGCCGACTCGCGATCGGACCGAAGGAGGATGCGGACAGACCGGGCTCTGCGGCCAATGAATCGCCGAGGCTCGCGCCGCGTTTGGTTATCCAGCGCTCGCCGGCGACGACCATGACCGGTTGCGCCGTCTCCGGCGCTGCGCGACGCAAGGGTGTCGCCGTGATCACGACCTCGGTCAGCGTATCGTCCGCCTCGTCCGCTAGGGCGTCTCGGCCGGGTGCAACAAGGGTTAGCGTGGCGGCAACGGCCATGACTATGGCGGCGCGTGGAGTGCGGGACTGGATCATGCGAATTCCTCTTGGATGAAATGTTATTAAGTTACATTAAAGATACTTTATAACAATCAAGATGGGCAGCCAAGATGGGAATGACCCGTCGCCCTTCGGGTTAACTGGCCGATAATCCACGGCAGTCATGAAGCTCTCGATCGATAACTTGCCGACCCACCTGCGGCAGGCGGCCCAGAAAAGCGGGCTGGCGCCGGCGTATCTCGTTTCGAGCGACGAGGACCTGCTGGCCGGCGAGGCCTGCGATGCCATTCGTGCGGCGGCGCGGGCGGCCGGCTTCAGCGAAAGAGAAGTCCATTTTCCCGAGCGCGCTGGCGACTGGGCGGACATTCTCGCGGCCGCCGGCTCGCTCTCGTTGTTTGGTGATCGCAAGATTCTCGAACTGCGTTTCTCGGGCAAGGCGGGCAAGGAGGGCAGTGCCGCGTTGCAGCGCTTGGTCGAGTTGGCAGGTGCCGACACGCTGCTGCTCGTGATCACGCCGCGACTCGACTATGCAACGCAAACTTCCGCTTGGGTGAAGGCGATCGAGGCGCGCGGCGTGTGGTTGCCCATCTGGGAGATCGGTGCGCGGCAACTCGAACCTTGGCTCGCGGCGCGCTTGCGTGCCGCCGGCCTTGAGCCGACGGCCGATGCGATCGCGCTGCTTGCCGCCCGCGTCGAGGGAAACTTGCTGGCGGCGCAGCAGGAAATCGAGAAATTGAAGTTGCTGGTACCCGCGGGCGCGCTCGACGCCAGTGCGGTGCTCGAGGCCGTGGCATCGAGTGCGCGCTACGATGTCTTCGGGCTCGGCGAGGCGATCGTCAGTGGTGATGCGCCACGCGCCTTGCGGGTGCTTGCTGGCTTGCGTGGCGAGGGTACCGAGCCCACGCTCGTGCTTTGGGCAATCACCCGCGAATTGCGAAATCTTTGGGCTTTGCGTCGCGGCGCCGATCCGTCGCGGCGACCGGGTCCCCGACTCACGCCGACCCAGATCGCGGCGCTTGAGCGGGCGCGGCCCCGGGCGGCACGCTTGCCGTTTGCTCGCCTCTCCTCGCGCGCACTGCGTGCGGATCGCATGATCAAAGGCCGGCTAGCCGGTGATCCTTGGGATGAGATCACCCTGTTGTGCAGCGAATTCTGTGGCCTGCGAGTGCTGCGATGATCGGTATCTTTGGCGGCACATTCGACCCGATCCACTGCGGGCACCTGCGCACCGGTCTAGAACTGATGCAAGCCCTCGAGCTTGCCGAGTTGCGCTGGATACCGGTCGGCAATCCCGGTCATCGCAACCCGCCGCGGGCGCCGGCTGAGTTTCGTCTCGGCATGGTGCGTGTGGCGATCGCGGGGCAGCCGGGTTTCGTGCTGGATGATCGGGAGATTCGCCGCGCGGGGGTGAGCTACACCGTCGACACCCTCAATGAAATCCGTCGCGAAGAAATAGTTCGCGAGTCGCAGCGACCGCTCTGTCTGCTGCTGGGCATGGACGCGTTCGGCGGTTTCCATGGCTGGCATCGCTGGCGCGAGATCCTCGACGTCGCCCATCTGATCGTGGCCACTCGACCGGGCTGTTGCATGCCGACCGAGGGTCCCATTGCGGCGTTGCTGGCCGAGCGCCGCGCCACCGAGCCGCGGATGCTGCAAACCACAGCCTCAGGACTGATCCACGTGCGGCCCGTGACCTCGCTCGAGATCTCTTCGACCGAGTTGCGCGAGTTGCTGCAGCGCGGTGTTGACCCACGCTATCTCGTACCCGAGGCCGTGCGCACGATGATCGTCGAATCGGGATGCTATGCTGCACCCCAGGTTTGATCCGGCAGCCGCGATACGGCGGCAGTCGCCACACGCGTTCCTTTTAACACCACGGAGTGACCACCCTCGCGCATGAACAAGCCAGTGAAATCACGTAACCCTGCCTCACCCAATGCTTCACACAATGCCGCGCCCAAGCGCAAGACCGCCGCGGGCAGCAAGGCCAAGCAGCCGCGCAGGGCAACGGCGAAATCGAACGCCAAGCCGACCGCCGCGCAAAAGGCAAAACCCAAAGCCAAAGCGAACACCAAGCCGACGACGGCGAGCCGTCGCCCGCGGACCGTGCCGCCGGCATTGAAGGTGGTTGAAACAGCGCTTGCCGATATGAAGGCGGTCGACATTCGGGTGCTCGATGTGCGCGGCGTGAGTGATGTCGCCGACTACATGGTCATCGCGAGTGGCACCTCAGATCGACATTTGCGCTCGATCGCGGATCGCGTGATTCAGATGGCCAAGGCTGCGGGTCATCGTCCTCTCGGTGTCGAGGGCGAGCAGCAGGGCGAGTGGGTGCTGGTCGATCTGCCGGATGTGATGGTGCACGTGATGTTGCCGCGAACTCGCGAGTTCTATCAGCTCGAACATCTGTGGGACGCCTCGCGCGCCGGTCGCGCCTGATTTTTTGGTCTAGACACGCTTTGCAGCGGCGATGCGACTGCGACTCATCACGGTCGGTTCCCGTCAGCCCGCTTGGGTTGACGCGGCCTTTGCCGACTATCTGCGACGTTTTCGCCCGCCGTGGCGCGTGGAACTTCTCGAGCTCGAAGCGGCACCGCGCAGCGCACAGCGCGGCGCCGCGGCAGCGATCGAGCGCGAGGGTGAACGCGTGCTCTCCGCCTTGCGCGATCGTGAACGAGTCGTGCTGCTCGATGAGCGTGGTAAGGCGCTCGCGACGCGTGAGCTCGCCGATCGTTTGAGTGTGTTGGCCGCCGAGTCGCCCGATCTTGCGTTGCTGATCGGTGGTCCGGACGGTCACGCGCCTGCCGTTCGCACGCGCGCTGCCGAAAGTTGGTCGCTATCGCGACTCACTTTGCCGCATGGTTTGGCGCGTGTGTTGCTGATCGAACAACTGTATCGGGCGCAGAGTCTGGCGGCCGGACATCCCTACCATCGCGAATGAACAACGCAATTCTTTGTCTGGCCTCTGCGTCACCGCGACGTCGCGAATTGCTGATACAGATCGGTGTGCCGCATCTCGTGCAACCCGCAGACCTCGATGAAACGCCGCTCGTCGGCGAGGCACCGGCGGACTACGTCGAGCGCCTCGCGCGGGCGAAAGCGCAGACGGTATGGCGCGATCGACAGTTCAACGATGCGCTGCCGCTGCCGGTTTTGGGTGCCGATACCACGGTTACCATCGATGGTCAGGTACTCGGCAAGCCCAACGACGAGACCGCACTGCGCGCCATGTTCGAGCGGCTCTCCGGTCGCGAGCACGAAGTCTGGTCGGCCGTCGCGCTCGCGAACGAGCGTGGGACGGTGTCGCGGCGATCCTGCACACGGGTCAAGTTTCGGCTGATTACAGCGGCTGAAGTCGCGTGCTACTGGGCGAGCGGTGAACCACGGGACAAGGCGGGCGGCTACGCCATTCAGGGTCTCGGCGCGGTGTTCGTCGAGCGCATCGAGGGCAGCTATTCGGGCGTCGTTGGCTTGCCGCTGCTCGAGACGGCTGCGCTGCTGGTCGCTGCCGGCATCGGGGTGTGGCACTCTGGGGCATGAGCGCGGAAATCTTCATCAATGCCGGTCCTCGCGAAACCCGTGCCGCGCTGCTCGAGAGCGGGGTGTTGCAGGAAGTCTTCATCGAGCGCATGAGCCGACGCGGGCTGGTCGGCAATGTCTACAAGGGCCGAATCACGCGGGTGCTGCCCGGCATGCAGGCGGCGTTCGTGGACTGCGGCCTCGCGCGCACGGCGTTCCTGCATGTCAATGATATCGTCAGCGCCGATGCACGCTTCGATGCGCAGCAGGTTGCCGCGGCCGGCGCTTCCGGCGGCCCGTCCGGTCTGCCGCCTGTGGTACGTGAGCAAGAGGCAGACATCCGCCGACTCGTCAATGCCGGGGATGACATCATCGTGCAGGTGGTCAAGGACCCGATGGGCGCAAAGGGCGCGCGCCTCACCACCTTCATTTCTTTGCCTTCGCGCTATCTCGTGTTCATGCCGCGAGGTCGCGGCCTTGGAATCTCCTCGCGTATCGAGGATGAAGCCGAGCGACAGCGGCTGCGCGAAATGATGCAGGCGATCGTCGGTGATGCGCACCCTGGTGGGTACATCGTGCGCACGGCAGCGGAGGGCGTCGATGCCGAGCGACTCGCCACCGATCTTGCCTACCTCGAGCGACTCTGGACACATGTGCGCGAGCGCAGCCTGATGGCGCCCGCGGGCGGGCTCGTGCACGAGGACTTGCCGCTCGCCCTGCGGGTGCTGCGCGATGAGCTCGGGCGCAACGTGGAGCGAATTCTGGTCGACGACGCGGCGGAGCTCGAACGCTTGCAGCAGTTCGTGCGCGATTTTTCGCTGGTCAGTGCGCCGCGCCTCGAATTGCATGCCGGTCCGCGACCGATCTTCGACCTGCACGGAGTCGAGGAGGAGATCAATCGTGCGCTCGAGCGCAAGGTGTCGCTCAAGTCTGGCGGTTATCTCGTGATAGATCAGACCGAATCGATGACCACGATTGATGTGAACACCGGTGGCTTCGTCGGTCATCGCAATCTCGAGGACACCATCTTCCGTACCAACCTCGAGGCCGCCGTGGCGATCGCCAGGCAGCTGCGGCTGCGTAATCTCGGCGGCATCATCATCATCGATTTCATTGATATGCATGATGCGACGCATCGTGATCAAGTCTTGGCAGCGCTCGAGCAGGCACTCGCTGCCGATCACGCGCAGACTCAGGTCGCGCCGATCTCGCCGCTCGGTCTCGTCGAGATGACCCGCAAGCGCACGCGCGAGAGTCTCGAACATCTTTTGTGCGTGCCTTGTCCGGCCTGCGAGGGACACGGCTCGATTCGCTCGGTCGAAACAGTCTGTCAGGACATTTTTCGCGAGATTTTGCGCCAGTCTCGGCAGTTCGGCAGCCGCGAGTTGCTGGTGCTCGCGCATCAGGATGTAGTCGAACGACTGCTTGGCGAAGAGTCGACGGTACTCGCTGAGCTTGAGGCCGGTGTGGGTCGACCGATTCGTCTGCAGGCCGAGGCGCTGTATGACGCCGATCGTTACGACGTGGTGCTGGTATGAGCGTACTGAGTCATCAACCGGTGGTAGCGGCGCTGCAGATGACCTCGGTCGCGGAGGTGGCCGAGAATCTCGCGACGGCCGAGCGCTTGCTGCGCGAGGCGGCGGATCGCGGCGCCTGCGTCGCCGTGCTGCCGGAAAACTTTGCCCTGATGGGCCTGCGCGATGCCGACAAGCTTGCCGTGGCCGAGACACCGGGCGCCGGGCCGATCCAGGATCGTCTGGCCGGACTCGCAGCCGAACTTGGCCTGTGGGTGATCGCCGGCACGATGCCGCTCAAGTTGCCGGGCGAGCGCCGGGTCGGTGCCTCGTCGCTGGTCTTTGACGCCGCGGGCCGGTGTGTCGCGCGCTACGACAAGATCCACCTCTTTGATGTCGATGTGCCCGGGCGTAGCGAATCGCACCGTGAATCCACCAACATCGCCCCAGGCAGCACGGTGGTCACTGTCGAGACACCGGCAGGTCGGGTCGGACTCTCGGTGTGCTATGACATCCGCTTTCCGGAACTCTATCGACGCATGTCGGCTGAGGGTGCAAGCTGGTTCGTGGTGCCAGCGGCGTTCACCGTGCCGACGGGTCGCGCACACTGGGAAGTGTTGCTGCGTGCGCGTGCGGTCGAAAATCTTGCCTTCATGGTCGCGCCGGGGCAGTTCGGTGTTCACCCGAGCGGCCGTGAGACCTGGGGGGATTCCATGATTGTCGATCACTGGGGCGTGATCCTCGCTCGTCAACCGAGCGGCGAGGGTGTGATCACGGCGAGTTTCGATCTGGCGGCGCAGTCCAAGGCGCGCGAGGTTTTTCCCGCGCTGCAGCATCGTTGCCTGTCTTGATGCGTCGCGACAGGTAGAATCCTCCCTCACTCTTAACTGTACGGCCACCTGCGAAAGCGGAAATCCACATGAGCGTGACCCCCCACCTCGATGCGTTTTCTTTGGCTCGCGAACTGATCCTCGCGCCTGCCGGGCTCGATGAGGCGCACATCGAACGCGCCCTCGGCACCGTGCGCGCCTCGGCGATCGACGCGGCGGATATCTATTTCCAGTTTTCGCGCGACGAGTCCTGGTCGCTCGAAGACGGCATCGTCAAGGAGGGCAGTGCCAGCATCGAGCAAGGCGTCGGCGTGCGTGCGCTGGCCGGCGAGAAGACGGGGTTCGCCTACTCGGACGAGATCTTGCCCGCTGCGCTCGAAGAAGCCGCGCTCGCTGCGCGTGCGATTGCCGCTGCGGGAGCGACGGGACGGGTGCCCGTGCTGCGACGCAGCGCCGGTCACACGCTCTATGCGCCCATCGACCCGGTGGGCTCCTTGTCGGACGACGACAAGGTGCGCTGGCTCGAGCGCGTCGATCGCGAGACCCGCCGTCTCGATCCGCGGATTGTGCAGGTCATGGCTTCGGTGTCGTCGAGCTTCGATGTCGTGTTGCTCGCCGATGTCGAGGGTACCTACGCGGCCGACGTGCGACCGCTCGTGCGCTTCAACGTCTCGGTGATCGCCGAGCGCGAGGGTCGTCGCGAAGTGGGTTTCGCCGGCATGGGCGGACGTTACTCGCTCGCCGAGCTCGTCGCGGGTGATCGTCCGCTTGCGCTCGGACGCGAGGCGGCGCGTCAGGCGCTCGTCAACCTCGAAGCGATTCCAGCCCCGGCCGGGAGTACGACCGTCGTGCTTGGTGCGGGCTGGCCGGGTATTTTGCTGCACGAGGCCATCGGTCACGGTCTCGAGGGCGACTTCAATCGCAAGGGAACCTCGGCGTTCAGCAATCGGATTGGCGAGCGCGTAGCCGCGGAGCACTGCACGGTGGTCGACGACGGCACGCTCTCGGCGCGTCGCGGCTCGCTCAACATCGACGATGAGGGCACGCCGACTCGCTGCACGACGCTCATCGAGAACGGCATCCTCAAGGGTTATTTGCAGGACAAGATGAACGCGCGGCTGATGGGTACGCAGTCGACCGGCAACGGACGGCGCGAGTCCTTCGCGCACATGACGCTGCCGCGTATGACCAACACCTACATGCGTCCCGGTCCGCACGATCCGGCAGAGATCATTGCTTCGGTCGAACGCGGCATCTACGCGGTCAACTTTGGCGGCGGTCAGGTCGACATCACCTCGGGCAAGTTCGTGTTCTCGGCGAGTGAGGCTTATCTGATCGAGAACGGTCGGCTCGGTGCGCCGATCAAGGGCGCCACGCTGATCGGCAATGGCCCCGATGTGCTCACTCGCGTCTCGATGGTCGGCAACGACCTCAAGCTCGACGATGGCATCGGTACCTGCGGCAAGGAAGGGCAGAGCGTGCCGGTCGGCGTCGGGCAGCCGACGCTGCGCATCGACGGACTTACGGTCGGCGGAACGGGTTGAGCGCGGCGCTCGGCGGATCGATCCGCTGCAGCAGCGTCCTTGCCAGCGCATCGCGTCGCGCCGCAGTGGGCGCGAGCAGCGTGAGGTGACCGACCTTGCGGCCCGGACGCGGTGTCTTGCCGTAGTCGTGCCAGTGCAGTTCGGGTAGCCCGAGGAATTCTTTGCGCACCGGCAACTCGCCGATCAGGTTGAGCATCGCGACATGGCCCCGCGCGGTCGCCGCCCCAAGCGGCAGCCCGAGAATGGCACGCAAATGATTCTCGAACTGGCTGGTCGCCGCGCCCTCGATGGTCCAGTGACCCGAGTTGTGGACCCGCGGGGCGGTTTCGTTGGCGAGCAGCTCTCGGCCACGAACAAAGAATTCGATATTGAGGATGCCCTGATAGCGATAGTGTTCGAGCACGCGCCGCAGGTAGGCCGCCGCCTGCCGTTGCAGCTGCGGTGCGCTCCAGGGCGCGCGGGTGAGGCGCAGGATCCCGTCGCGATGCAGATTACGGTTCAGCGGGTAGATCACGATCTCGCCCTGCCGATTGCGCGCGCCGATGATCGAAACCTCGTAATCGAAGGGCACGAATTCTTCGTAGATGAGCGGCGCACCGCGTAGCCGCTCAAGCGCGCGCATCGCATCTTCGACTGTACGCACCACGGCCTGTCCCTTGCCGTCGTAACCGAGGCGTCGCGTTTTGAGCACGCCCGGTAGGCCGATCTGCCGCAGCGCCCGCGCGAGACTGCGTGCGTCATCGACTGCGGCGTAGCGCGTGGTGGGGATCGCGAGCTTGCTGAAGAGTTTCTTCTCGGCGATCCGATCTTGCGACATGGCGAGTGCGGCAAGCGGCGGCGCGATGGACGTCGCACGACCGAGCGCGCGCAGACTCTCGAGTGAGATGTTTTCCCAATCGAAGGTGAGCACTTCGCTGCGCCGCGCGAGTTCGCGCAGCAGCTTGCGATCGGTGAATTCGCCGACGAGGGTCGGTGCGACCTGTGCGGCCGGTGTATCGGCGCTGCGGTCGAGGAAAAGAAAATCGAGGCCAAGCGGATAACCGGCGAGCGCCATCATGCGCCCGAGCTGTCCGCCACCGACGATGCCAACGGTCATGCGGGTGTCGGTCAGCTTGTGCGCGGGTCCGGCTGCTCGAGCACGGCGGCGGTCTGTTGTGCACGACGTGCCTTGAGTGCGCGATCGAGCGCCGGGTCGGCAAGCGCCAGAATGGCGGCCGCGGTGAGTGCCGCGTTGGTGGCGCCGGCGACGCCGATGGCGAAGGTCGGCACCGGTACACCGGCCGGCATCTGCACGATCGACAGCAGGGAATCGAGACCGTTGAACGCTTTGGATTGGACCGGGACGCCGAGCACCGGCAGTGTGGTCTTGGCGGCGAGCATGCCGGGCAGATGCGCCGCGCCACCGGCGCCCGCGATGATGACCTTCAGGCCCCGCGCTTCGGCGGTGTTGGCGTAGTCGAACAATAGATCCGGTGTGCGGTGCGCCGAGACGACCCGCACTTCGTGCGGCACGCCGAGGTTTTCCAGCGTCTCGGCCGCTGGACGCATCGTCTCCCAGTCGGAGCGCGAACCCATGACGATGCCGACGACCGCTTGCATCGCGCGATGATAGCGATAAACCCGGCCGATTTCAGCGCAAGGCGGCAAGCGCCGCTTCGATGGCGAGGAGATCCGTCTCGCGCATCAGCTTGCCGATGTACTGTTTTTGACGGGCGAGGCCGCCACGGGCCTTGATGCGGCGGGCCTCGCGGATGGCATCGCGCAGCGTCTCGGGCAGCGGGATGCGCGCGAGATCGCTTTCCTTGAGTGCGATCAAGCGCTCACCGAGTGCCTGCGCGGCATGTGCAGCGCGTTTGCGCGCGCTTTTGCTCGGTCTTTCTTCATCCGACTCTGACTCCTCGCCAGATGGGTGGGTGGTTGGCAGACCGGTACGCTCGTCTACGAGGTCGTCCGCTTGCGGGTATCTGGGGTAACGCGACATGGCTACAATTCTGCCCCATGTCGCAGCAAGTTGATCCGGCGCGCATCCCCGAACTCGAAACGATCGTCAGTCAGGCGCTCGCCGAAGCACGGCGCTGCGGGGCTTCGCAGGCCGAGGCGGATGCCAGTCTCTCGAAGGGTCTCAACGTGACCGTTCGCTTGGGCGAGGTCGAGACCGTGGAATACCAGCGCGACCGGGCGCTCGGCGTGACCGTGTACTTCGGTACCCGCAAGGGCTCGGCGAGTACCGCTGATCTGTCGGTGAATTCGGTGCGCGAGACTGTGGAGAAAGCCTGCGCGATCGCACGCTATACCGCCATGGATGATTGCGCGGGGCTCGCCGACCCCGCGCTGCTCGCCAGCGACTTCCCGGATCTGCAGCTCGATTTTCCCTGGGAGATCACGCCCGAGGCGGCCGTGGAGCTCGCACGCGAGTGCGAGTCGGCGGGGCTCGCCGTCGATGCGCGGCTCGGCAACTCCGAAGGTGCAAGCGTCGGTAGCCAGCGCGGCGTGCGCGTCTATGGCAACAGTCATGGTTTTCTGGCCGGCGACTGCGCGACCAGTCATTCGCTCAGCTGCGTGCTGCTCGCGCAGCAGGACGAGGACATGCAGCGCGATTATTGGTACAGCTCTGCGCGTGATCCGCGCGATCTCGAGCCTGCGCTGCAGGTGGGCCGCATCGCCGGTAACCGGGCGATTGCGCGTCTCGGGGCGCGACGACTGCCGACCGGCAAGGCGCCGGTGGTGTTTGCGCCGGAAGTGGCGCGTGGTTTCATCGGCCATTTCATTGGCGCGATTCGTGGCGGTGCGCAGTATCGCAAGGCGAGTTTTCTGCTCGGTGCCGCCGGCCAGCAGATTTTTCCCGCGTGGGTACAGATGCACGAGCGGCCGTATCTGCCAAAGGCCTTCGCGAGTGCCGCGTGGGACGGCGAGGGCGTGCGCACCCGAGATCGCGAGCTCGTGCACGACGGCGTGCTCGACGGTTATCTGCTGGGCAGCTACAGCGCGCGCAAGCTCGACTTGCAGAGCACGGGCAATGCGGGCGGCTTGCACAATCTGCTGGTCGACCCCTCGCCGGGCGCGACCGATCAGGCGGCGCTGCTGCGGCAAATGGGTCGCGGCCTGCTCGTCACCGAGCTGATGGGGCAGGGTGTCAACGGCGTGACGGGCGATTACTCGCGCGGCGCGACCGGTTTTTGGGTGGAGGATGGCGTGATTGCCTACCCAGTCCACGAGATCACCATCGCCGGCAATCTCAAAGATTTGTATCGTAACCTCATCGCCATCGGCACCGACATCGATCTGCGCGGTGGCGTGCGCACGGGTTCGGTCCTCGTCGAGGGCTTTACGATCGCGGGCCAGTGAGTCGCGCGAGCGCTTCGCGGTATTTTTTGCTGGTGCGGTCGATGATTTCGGACGGCAATATCGGGCCCGGGGCCTTCTTGTCCCACTCGAGCGTCTCGAGGTAATCGCGCACGAACTGCTTGTCGAAGGAGGGCGGGCTTACGCCGACCCGATAGGTATCCGCGGGCCAAAAGCGCGAGGAATCGGGGGTCAACACCTCGTCGATCAACACGAGCTGTCCCTCGGCATCGACGCCGAATTCGAACTTCGTGTCGGCGATGATGATGCCGCGCTCGCGTGCATGGGCAGCTGCGAAATCATAGAGCGCGAGCGAGGTGTCGCGCACCTGCGCGGCGAGTCGAGCACCCAGCAGCGCCTCGACGTCGGCATAAGAAATGTTTTCGTCATGCTGGCCCGCCGGGGCCTTGCTCGCCGGCGTGAAGATCGGCTGCGGCAGCTGCTCCGCGAGCTGCAAGCCTGCGGGCAGGGCGATGCCGCACACCGCGCCGGTGCGCTGATAATCCTTCCAGCCCGAACCGATGAGATAGCCACGCACCACGGCCTCGACCGGCAAGGCCTTGAGGCGGCGCACGACGATGGCGCGACCTTCAAGCAGCGCACGCTCGTCCGGGTCGAGCGGCAGGCCTTCGAGCGTTCGATTGGAGAGCTGATTCGGCACGATCGGTCGCGTGTGCCGGAACCAGAAATCGGAAATCTCGGTGAGCACTCGTCCCTTGTACGGAATCGGATCCGGCAAGACCACATCGAAGGCAGAGAGCCGGTCCGTGGTGACGATCAGCATGTGATCGGCATCAACTTCGTAGATGTCGCGCACCTTGCCCGTGTGCAGCCGGCGCAAATGACGCAGTGCCGTGGTGTGTACCGTCCGGATTTCGTCCACCCTCGCTCCCAAGGTTTGCCGGCCGGCGGCCGGGCGTTGTCAGTGTTGCTAGTATTGCAGGATGGAGTGGGGCGGGAAACTCGTCGGTGGCGCCGTCGGCTTGCTGGTTGCGGGGCCCGTGGGCGCGGCGCTCGGTGTGTTGGCCGGTCATCTGGTCGACGACAAGGTCGCAAGCACCCGCAATGGCAAACGGCAGACCACCAAGCGCTCCTCCACAGAGAGCAGCCGTGTCGGCACAGAGAGCGGCCGTACCGGGCGAGCGAGCGAGAGCGTGCGCCGCTCGAGTCGCGTCCACCACGTCGAGGACACCGATCCGTTTGCCGCCGATGCGGACGGCGTCGTGCGCGAGGGCGAGGGCGAGGAGTCGCCAACGGTCGAAAATCCCGAAGCCGTCGCCGAGCAGTTTTTCCAGACCACGTTC
>JBILGD010000064.1:0-14392 GCA_044351225.1 Steroidobacteraceae bacterium | reverse complement strand
CCCGCGTTCGAACGACGCGAGGGCCGCGCGCCGCGCGATCGGCACGAGATCCGCACACTCATGGTGCAGCATCCGCTCTTTCGGACCTATGCGTCGCTGCAGCGCGTGAGTCAGGAACTGCTCTGGGACACCGTGCTCGATTCGGTCGAGCGCGAACTGCCCGCCTTGCTTGAGCGCGCCAAGACGCGCCACGGCGGCACGCCGCGCGGCTCGCTCACCCTGAACCCCGCGCTGCCGCTGCCCAAGTATGCCGTCGGCGTCGATATCCACTGCATGCCCGGGGGCTACGGCGGTGAGGGTTTCACGGACGACGTCACGGTCGGCGCTCTTTATGACCGCGGCGTGTATCTCTATGCGCTCGGCATGATGGGACCGATGAACGACGATATCGGTGGGTCTGCAGCGAAGTTCGTGCGCGATCGCTATCCGCAGTTCAAGCCGCGACGCATTCTCGATCTCGGTTGCACGGTCGGGCACAGCACCCTGCCCTTCGTGGACGCTTTTCCCGAGGCCGAGGTGCACGCCATCGACATCGGACCCTCGCTACTGCGCTATGCGCACGCACGGGCCGAGTCGCTCGGCAAGCGCGTGCACTTCTCGCAACAGGACGCGAGCGCCACCAACTTTCCGGACGGATACTTTGATCTCGTGGTCTCATCGATACTCTTTCACGAGACCTCGGCCAAGGCCCTGCCCGCGATCATCCGCGAATGTCACCGGCTGCTCTCGCCGGGCGGCATGGCCGTGCATGGCGATCTGCCGCCCTTCTGGGCGATGGATGAGTTCAATCAGTTCATGCTCGACTGCGAGACCTACTACAACAACGAACCCTATTGGGGGGCGATGCGCGAGGTCGATCAGGTCGCCGAGAGCGTCAAGGCCGGCTTCAAGCCCGAGAACGTGGAGTTCTGCATGGCGCCTTCGGCTTACCGCGCATCCGTCGGACTTCAGCGTGATTTTCAAGCCGGCGAATTCGCCCCGGGCAATGCGTGGCAAGTGCTCGTCACTCGCAAATGAGGCAGCCATGAGCGACATCAAGATCAAACGCAGCATCAAGGGACGACGCCCGCAATTCTTCGAGGATCGGGAGATCGATCGCCTGCACGGCATGGTCATGGCCATGGCCACCGAGATGGCGGTGCTTTATCAGCGCATCGACACCATGGAGCGCGTAGCCGCCCACAAGGGGGTGATGCTGCGCGAAGAGCTGCAGGGCTTCGTGCCCGATGCCGCCACCGAGGCCGAGCGGGAACGCTGGCGGCAGAAATTCCTTGACCGCATCTTCTACCTCTATCGTGAGGAGCTCGATGATCGGCTCACTCACGAGGATGAGGCGCAGTATGGGAAGTTCCTCGACGAGATTTCGCGCTGAGGCGTTCGTTGCGCTGCTGCTCGTGGCCACCGCAGGGCTGGCGCAGGCATCGGTCCCCGCGGTCATTCGCCAGAACATCTCGGCGATCGAATCCGGGCGAACGCTGCGCATCGATGGCCGAACGCTGCAGGCGCAAAGATCACTGGGCAAACTCTACGCGAGCAACGACTTCCGTCCGTATTGGGATTCGCTGCGTCTGCAGAATCTCATCGAGGTAATCAAAGATATCGAGGACGATGGGCTGCGCCCCGCGGATTACCATCTCGAAGCACTGCAACGTCTCGCCAGGACTGCGCGCACCGATGAGCAACGCGCGCAGCTCGATCTGCTCGCCTCGGACGCGTTCGCACTCGTTCTGTATCACCTTTACTTTGGCAAGGTCGACCCCGTCTCGCTCGACGCAAACTGGAACTTCGACACGCGGGCCATCGGCCAGACGGACGGAGTGCGCTTCGTGCACGAGGCTATTGGCGACAATCGCATCCGCGGCAGTGTCGAACTCGCACGCCCCACCCACTGGATGTATGCCGCCGGGCGCGAAGCGCTCGCGGCACATCGCGCCATCGCAGCCCTCGGCGGCTGGCCGAGTATCGGCGCGGGTCCAACGCTGCGCCTCGGGATGACAGACCCGCGCGTGGCAACGCTGCGGCGCCGACTCGCGATCTCGGGCGATCTTGCCGCGGCGGGCGCGGTCGCTGGTGCCGACGATTTCTTTGACGAAACACTGCAAGCCGCGCTGCGGCATGCGCAACGCCGGCATCGTCTCGCCGTCGACGGCGTGCTCGGGCCCGCGACGCTGCGGGCGCTCAACGTGCCGGTCGAGCGACGCATCGCGCAGCTGCGGGTGAATCTTGAGCGCGGTCGTCAGGTACTGCACGAGATCACCGAAGGCAATCTCGTGGTGGTCGATATCGCCGGTTTCGAGGTGCACTACATCCGCGATCGCCAGCGCATCTGGCAGGCACGGGCCGTGGTCGGTCAGACCTATCGCGAAACGCCGGTCTTCAAGGCAAAGATCGACCACATCGTGCTCAACCCCACCTGGACGGTACCCCCCGGGATCTTGCAGAAGGACATTCTGCCCTCGTTGCGGCGCGGTGATCGCAGCGTGCTCGCGCGCAAGAAACTCAAGGTTCTCGATCGGGACGGCCGTGAGCTCGACCCGGCGTCGATCGATTTCAGAGGCTATACGGCGCGCAACTTTCCCTTCACCCTGCGTCAGTCTGCGGGTCCCGACAACGCGCTCGGTGTGGTCAAGATCGACTTTCCGAATCCGCACCTCGTTTATCTGCACGACACGCCGAGCAAATCGCTGTTCGAAGAAACCGAGCGCACATTCAGTTCGGGCTGCATCCGCACCGAGCAACCGCTGGAACTCGCAGAGATGCTGCTCGCCGATCCACTGCGCTGGAGTCGCGTGCGGCTCGATGCGGCGGTGGCAAACGGCGAGACGCAAGTCATTCGTCTGCCGAAACCCGTGCCGGTCCTGCTGATCTACTGGACCGCCGATCGCGACGATGACGGCAGCATTGTTTTCAAGCCCGACCCTTACGGTCGCGATGCCCGCGAGTTGGCCGCACTTGACAGTCCTTTCCGTCCGGGCCGCCGTCCGCCGCTCTAGCCCTGCCCGTCCCGCTAGCGCCTTTGCTAGGCTTGCCGTGTTTCAAGACGGGGGTTCTCTGCCATGGAAGAAATCGGTCTCGCCCACGGGCTGATCAAATACCTGCACATCCTGCTGTTCGTGTACTGGCTCGGCGGCGATGCGGGCGTGTTCTACTCGAGCAAATTTGTCACCAACACCAAGCTGTCCCGCGATGCGCGCCTCGCGGCATTCAAGATTTTCATCAATCTCGACATGCTTCCGCGCTATTGCCTGGCGCTGATGCTCACGGTCGGTGGCGTGCTCGCCGAATTCGTCGGCTACGAGCATCCGCTCTGGCAGACGATCGCCATCGTCGCGCTCGGGCCGATCTGGGTCTGGGTGGTGCACACCATCCATGCCAAAGAAGGCACGGACTTCGGCAAAACGCTGGCCACCTGGGATCGGCGCTTCCGCGTGTTCATGATCGTGGCGATCATCGGCTCGGTCGCTTATCACTGGACGACCGGCCCGCTGCAACCCTATCCGTGGCTGGCCGCCAAACTCCTGATCTTTGCCTTCCTGATTTTCTGCGGCTTCATGATCCGCATGAAGATCCCGCCGTTCATCGATGGCTTCAAGGTATTGGCCTCCACCGGGCCCACGCCGGAGAGCGACCAGAAGATGATCGACGGCATGGCGGCCTGCCGACCCTACGTGCTGCTCATCTGGGCGGGCGTGGCGATCTCGGCGCTGATCGGCGTGCTGAAGCCGGTTTAAGGGATCAGCACCGTCGAGCCCGTGGTCTTGCGGGCTTCGAGATCGCGATGCGCTTGCGCAGCATCGGCCAGCGGATAACGCTGGCCGATGTGCAGGCGCACTTTCTTTGAGGCGACGACACGGAACAGCGCCTTGGCGGCGGCATCGAGATCTTTGCGTTGCGCGATGTACGCGAACAGCGATGGGCGGGTCAAAAACAACGAGCCGCGCTTCGAAAGTTCGAGTGGCGAAATCGCGGGCGGCGGCCCCGAGGCGTTGCCATAGCTCACCATCATGCCAAGCGGCGCGAGACAATCGAGCGAGTCCATGAAGGTCTCTTTGCCGACCGAGTCGTAGACGACCTTGACGCCCGCACCTTTGGTGAGCGCCTTCACCGATTCGACCAGCGAATCGCGGCCCATCACGAGCACATGACGACAGCCGCTGCGACGCGCCATCGCGGCCTTGGCCTCGCTGCCGACAACACCGATCACCTTGGCGCCGAGCGCCTTGGCCCATTGGCAAAGAATGAGTCCGACACCGCCCACTGCGGCATGTACCAGAATCCAGTCGCCGCGCTGCACCCGACAGGTGCGGCGCAAAAGATATTCGGCAGTGAGCCCCTTGAGCATGAGTGCGGCCGCCTGCTCATCGGAAACATTTCGCGGCAGCTTGACGAGCCGCGCCGCCGGGACGTTGCGCACTTCGCTGTAGCTGCCCGGCTGCGTGTGTACGTAGGCGACACGATCGCCCTTCTTGAAGCCTTTGGTCTTGGGGCCGACCGCCACCACCACGCCCGCAGCCTCGCGACCGAGACCACCGGGCAGCGGCATCGGATAGAGCCCCGAACGATCATAGACATCGATGTAGTTGAGTCCGATGGCCGTGTGGCGCAGCTGCACTTCGCCCTGCGCCGGCGCGGCGACCTCCAGCTCTTCGAGGCGCATCTCTTCGGGCCCACCGGCCCGGTGGATGCGGATGGACTTGGGCATGCGGTCAGAGTGCCGAGTCGTCCGTCTCGCCGGTGCGAATGCGGATGACGCGATCGATGTCAGAAATGAAAATCTTGCCGTCGCCCACCTTGCCGGTCTTGGCGGCCTTGACGATGGCCTCGGTCACTTGATCGACGAGGTCGCTGCGCACGGCGACCTCGATGCGGGTCTTGGGTACGAAGTCGACCACGTATTCAGCGCCCCGATAGAGCTCGGTGTGACCACGCTGACGCCCAAATCCTTTGACCTCGGTGACGGTCATGCCGGAGACACCGATCTCGGAGAGCGCCGCGCGCACGTCGTCGAGCTTGAAAGGCTTGATGATGGCTGTGACGAGTTTCATGTCGTGTACTCCCGATGCAAGGCGCGGAACTGCGGCTGTGGACAATATTGCACCTTCCGTGCCACGCCTGCGAAGCCCCAAAGCCCTGTTTTTGCAGCCCCGAGGCAAGACCTTGCGGATGCCGACGCACCATTATGGCGCAGTTCGGATGTCGGCGCGCCCGTGGGTGGTGCGTTCAAGGCCACCATCCTATCCTTAGCTGCATGAGCAAGAACGTCGTGGTGGTCGGTGCAGGGCAGGCGGCTGCGCAGTGCATCGAGACCCTGCGCAAGAAAGGCTTCGACGGCAACATTGCCTTGATCGGTGATGAGCCTCACCTGCCTTACCAACGGCCACCGCTCTCCAAGAAGTACCTCGCCGGCGAATTCGGCGCCGACCGCATGACCCTGCGGCACTTGCCGTTCTACGCCGAGCACGCAGTGCAGTTGCAGCTCGGGCGGCGCGTCACGACGCTCGACCGGTCGGCGCAACGGGTGCATCTCGATGACGGCAGTACGCTGCCGTATGACGCCTTGGTGCTCGCCACGGGGAGCACGCCGCGAAGACTCCGTCTGCCGGGGAGCGAGCTTGCGGGCGTGCATTACCTCAAGACGATGGCCGATGCCGACCGACTACGCGGCGAAATGGTCCCGGGGCGTCGCGCCGTGATCGTCGGCGGCGGTTATATCGGCCTCGAAGCGGCGGCGACGTTGCGCCAACTCGGCATGGAAGTCAGCGTGCTCGAGATGGCCGATCGCGTCATGAATCGCGTCGTCGCGGAGCCGGTGTCGCGCTATTACGAAGCAGAGCATGCCGGCCATGGCGTGCGCATCCTGCTGCGCGCCAGCGTGACCGCACTTCAGGGCGATGCGCACGGCCGGGTTCGCGCTGTCATCACCTCGGCGGGCGAACTCGAGGCACACCTCGTGCTCGTGGGCATTGGCGTGCTCGCCGAAGACTCGCTCGCGCGCGCGGCAGGGCTCGATTGTGACAACGGCATACTCGTCGATGAGTATTGCCGCAGTTCGGATCCGTCGATCTATGCCATCGGTGACTGCAGCAATCATCCTTCGCTGCGCTACGCGCGGCGGATTCGGCTCGAATCGGTGGACAACGCGTTCGAGCAGGGCGGCACCGCCGCGATCAATATTTTGGGTGGTGCGCAGCGTCACGATCGCGTGCCCTGGTTCTGGTCCGACCAGTATCACCACAAGCTGATCATCATCGGTTTGTCACAGGGTCATGATCAGCTCGTGTTGCGCGGCGACCCGGCGCAGCACGCCTTTTCGTGCTGTTACCTCAAAGGTGGCGAAATGCTCGCCATCGAGACAGTGAATCAGGCGCGCGATCAAATGGCCGCACGCAAGCTCATCGCGGCGCGCGCTATCTTTGATCCGCGCAAGCTCGCCGACGCATCGATCGCGCTCAAGGATTGCGTGTAAGTCGCGGCAGCTCCGGATAGTCGCCGAGCCGCGCGATGAGCAGGGCCGACACCGCAAACAGCGCCACATACACCCAGAGCACAGGCGTATGCGTGCCGAGCAGGTCGTACACCCAGTTGGTGGCGATCACCGCGGTGCCCGAGCCGAACGTCCAGGCGGCGTACTGCCAACCGTAGTTTTCGGCGTAGGCACGATTGCCGAAGTAGCGCGTCACCAGCACCGCGATGACATCGAGTTCGGCACCGGCCGCAAGACCGATGCAGACTGCGGCAATCAGCGCCGTCGGGCCGCTCGCCTCGAGCGCGAGCAGCGTCACGCCGACAAGCGGAAACAGCAGGATCGCCGCTGCCACGCGCGGCGCAAAGAATCGATCCATCAGGAACCCGGCGAAGGCCCGCCCGATGATGAGTGCGAGACCGAGTGCACCCTGCACGACGGCCGCCTGCTCGGGCGAAACACCCCGCGCGCGCAGGATCGGCACGAGCGGAATAAGCACGCCGCCGATACCGAAGGCGAGCAGCAGAAAGGAGAAGAACATCAGCCAAAAACGCGACTTGCGCCGTGACTCGGCTGCCGTGAAACCGATCAACTCGGGCGCCGCCGATGCGGCGGGCGAAGTCGGCGCAGACCCGGCAGCAACCGCCGCCGCACCGCTCGCGTCGTCGGCGAGCTTGCGTCCATCGAGACCAAGGCCCACTTCGGTGGGCACATCGCGCAACTTCAAAAAAATGAGAGGCAGTGTGATCACGAGCGTGAGCACGCCGAGCCCGACATAGGCGCCCCGCCAACCGACCGTACCGATCAGGAACTGGGAAACCGAGGAGAGCACCGCGCCGCCGATGCCGATGCCGGCGAGCGCGGCACCGAAGGCCTGGCCACGGCGTCGATCGAACCACGCCGCGATGACCCGCGAATAGGCGACCGAGGAGGTGCCCGCACCGATGATGGGCAGCAGCGCGAACACCGCATAGAAATGCAGCAAGTTGTCGGTGAGCCAATAGAGCGATACCAGCGACAAGGCGACCATCACCACACCGATCAGCGCCCAGCGTCGCACGCCCTGCCGATCGAACAGGCGCCCGATATAGAGCGAAGAGACGACGGTGACGATGGTGGCTACCAGCGTGACGCCGGCATATTCGGTTTGGCTCCAGCCGAACTCCTGCGTGATCGGCCCCTGGAAGATGCCGATCGCGAACAGGTTGAGCGAGGCGATGCCGGTGGCCAGCCCCACCATGGTCGAGAACACGAGGCCGCGCGTCCCCTTGGGCAATGCGGCCAGCACGGCCGCGACGATCGCGAGCGCGAGGACCGCGCCGCGAAAGAGCGGTGGCACAAACATGGCCGCGACCAGGAACAGCGCGGCAATGAGCATGAATCGTCGATCGAAATGCAGCGGTTCGTGTGCGACCGCCGCGTCAGACTGCTGCATGTGTCCCCCCGATTCGACCCGCTACAATCGCGGGACGATTCACCCGACCTCGATCGATCATACCGGAGCCACCATGCGTCCTGCTCGTCCCCGAACTGTGTTCAAGCTGCTCCTTGCAATAACCTTCATCGGCGGTGCAACTGCAGGCCCGGTGTTCGCCGAGACGGGCAAGGCCTCAGCCCAGACGGAGCGAAAGAAAATGCTTGCCATCGCGATACACGGCGGCGCGGGTGTGATCTCGCGCAATCAGCTCGGCCCCGATGATGGCGCGAGTTACCGCGAGGGTCTCGCGGCCGCCCTCGATGCCGGCTATGCCGTGCTCGAAAAAGGCGGCTCGAGTCTCGATGCCGTGACCGCGGCGGTGCGACTGCTCGAGGACAATCCGCTCTTCAACGCCGGCAAGGGTGCCGTGCTCGCGCACGATGGTTCGGCACAACTCGATGCCTCCATCATGGATGGCCGCAATCTCGCCGCCGGCGCCGTGACCGGCGTGCGCACCATCAAGAATCCGATCGATCTCGCACGCCGCGTGATGGAAGACTCGCCGCACGTCTTTCTCTCAGGCGCGGGCGCCGAAGAGTTCGCGCGCGAGCGCGGCTTCACGTCGGTGCCCAACGACTACTTCATCACACCCACTCGCAAACGCCAGCTCGAGCGCGTGCTGCAGGGACGCACACAACCACGCAACGAGCTGCAGGGACTCGGCACCGTCGGCGCTGTGGCCGTGGATGCGCAGGGCAATGTCGCGGCGGCCACCTCGACGGGCGGCATGACCAACAAGCGCTGGGGACGCATCGGCGATGCGCCGGTGATCGGTGCCGGTACCTATGCCAACAACGCGAGCTGCGCCGTCTCCTCGACCGGCCACGGCGAATACTTCATCCGCTCGGTCGTCGCCTACGACATCTGCGCGCTGGTCGAGTACCGCAACTGGACGCTTGAGCAGTCTGTGCGCGAGGTGGTGCACGGCAAACTCGTGCAACGCGGCGGCGAAGGCGGCGTGATCGCGGTCGACCCCCGCGGCAATGTCTCGATGCAGTTCAACAGCCCGGGGATGTTTCGCGGCATGCGCGATTCTTCGGGTCGCCGCGAAATCGCGATCTACGAAAAATAGGCCGCGAGAAACGCCTCGAAATCCTGCTGCGGCGCCCCCGCCATCGCCTCGGCGACCTCCAGGGACTCTGCGGCCTCGTCAGCAAACTGTCGCAGCCGTGCGTCGTTCGGCTCATGCAGCTCAAGAAAATAATCCTTGTGCGTGCGCGAGGTGCGCAGCGCGAGGTCGAAGAATGATTCACCGGTATCGCGCAATTCTTTGATCAGTCGCGCAGACGGTGTGAGCGCAACGTCATCGAGCTTGGCCGCCTGCACGGCGAGCGCCGCCGCATAGGGTTTCTGCGGGTCGCCTTCGTCGAGCAACTCGCAGACCCCCTGCATCTGATCGAGGATCTCGCGCGCCCACTCGATCATGGGTACATCGCGGCCATCGCGCACCAAGGTGAGCCCGACCTCGCGCCCTCGTCGCGCGACGATGACGTGATTGCGATCGAGCGCGGCCTGCTCGGTCGAATCGATCATCGGACTCTCGCGCATCAGACAGAGCGCGAGAAACGCTTCGAGAAAGCGCAGCTTGTTCTGGTTGACCCCCACCGGATCGAAAGCACTGACATCGAGCGCGCGCACCTCGACGTATTCGACACCACCGCGCAACAGCGCCTTGGTCGGCCGCTCGCCCGAGCGCGCCACGCGCTTCGGTCGTATGAAGGCGTAGTACTCGTTTTCGATCTGCAGCAGGTTGGCGTTCAGCTGACGATACTGGCCATCGACCTTGACGCCGAGTTGCTGGTAGGGCGGATGCGGCAGACTGATCGCCCGCGACAGATCGCGCACGTATTCCTCGAGGCTGTTGACCGACACCTCGAGCTCCGACTGGCTGCGATTGCGATAGCCGAGATCACTCATGCGCAGGGACGTCGCATGCGGCTCCCACGCCGTGCCGCGAGCGAATGCAGGCAGCGTCTCGCCGCGCGCGCGCAAGAACGAATTGCATACGGTCGGCGAGACGCCAAAGAGATACAGCACGATCCAGCCAAAGCGACGGTAATTGCGCAGCAGCTCGAAATAACTTGCTGAGACGAAATCCCGTGGCGCGCTGCGCGACTCGCGCACCAGCGTCCACACTTCCCAAAGTTTTTCGGGGAAGGAGTAGTTGAAGTGCACGCCGGAGATCGCCTGCATCACGCGGCCGTAGCGGATGCCGAGCCCCTCGCGATAGATCGTTTTCATGCGGCCGACATTCGACGGGCCGAACTGGGCGATCGGGATGCTGGCGTCGCCGTCGACCACGCAGGGCATGCTGGTTGCCCACAGCAACTCATCGCCGAGGTGCCGATAGACGAACTGGTGCAGATCGCAAAGGTATTGCAGCAGCTCCCAATTGGTGTGGAAGGTCGGCGTGACGAGTTCGAGCAGGGCTTCGGAGTAGTCCGTGGTGATGTGCTCGCTCGCCAAGGCGGAACCGAGCGCGGACGGATGCATGGTGGAGGCCACGCGCCCCTCCGGCGTCACCCGCAACGACTCTTTCTCGACGCCGCGCCGCCCGCCCTGCAATACCTGCCGCTCGCCGCTGTTGATCAGCGCGGCAAGGCGACGTTCATAAACACGATCGATGCGAGTGATGGACATGGTGTCCCTCCCGGTAAGGAAGGCCGGGGGTGTTACCAGGGAATGCGGCCGGTAAGCACGTCGCGGGCCATCACGAAGTCACCGCGCAGGCTGTAGAGCGGGTATTTGAAAGTGGCCGGACGATTCTTCTCGAAAAAGAAATGTCCGACCCAGGCGAAGGCGTAGCCGGTCACGAGGCCAGTCAACAGCAACCATGGACGCGCCGCGACGACGGCGGCGAGCAGCTGCAGCAAGGCGAGCGAGGTCCCGATGACGTGCAGCCGCCGCGAAGTGCGATCGGCATGCTCACCGAGATAAAACGGATAGAACTCCTGAAAGTTCTGGAACGACATCACGCCTCTTTTTTGGGTCGCCCGCAAGCGCCCGGTTGTCCCGCAAGCCCTGTTAGGGCATCTTGCCGAAACCCCTGTTACAGGTGCAACCGTTGGAGTGTCCATGTCCGAAAGTCGAATCGGGTCCCTCGTACTGCTCGCCAGTCTCTCGCTGACACTGGCGGCCTGCGGTACCACAGGCGCCACCCAGAAATCATCGGCAAGCAAACCGGCCGTCGCCAAGACCGCGAATGCCCAAATCGACTCCGGTGCAGCCCGTACGGTCACGCCCTATCCGTCCACGTACAAAGCACCCACGACTCAACCGACGCTGATTCGCGGCGCGACGCTGTTGATCGGCAATGGCGAGCGGCTCGAGGACGCAGACGTTCTGATGCAGGAGGGCAAACTCGTTGCGGTCGGCAAGAACCTGCTAGCCCCAGCAGGCGCGCAAGTCATCGAGGCGCGCGGCAAATGGGTCACTCCAGGGCTCATCGACGTGCACTCGCATCTTGGCGTCTACCCGGCGCCCGGCGTCGCCGCACATTCAGACGGGAACGAGGCCACTGCGCCCTCCACGGCGCAGGTCTGGTCCGAACACTCGATCTGGCCACAGGACCCGGGTTTCGAAGCGGCGCTCGAGGGCGGCATCACCACGCTGCACGTGTTGCCGGGCTCGGCGAATCTTTTCGGCGGCCGCTCGGTCACCGTCAAGAACGTGCCCGCGGTGAGTTATCAGTCAATGAAATTCCCGGATGCACCGCACGGCCTGAAAATGGCCTGCGGCGAAAATCCGAAGCGCGTCTACGGCAATCGTCGGCAACTGCCCTCGACCCGCATGGGCAATGTCGCCGGCTGGCGCGCGCAGTGGATCGAGGCGCAGGAGTACATGCGCGACTGGCGTCAGTACGAAGCGCGTGCTGCCGCAGGCGCCAAAGATTTACGCCCACCCAAACGCGACCTGCGACTCGAGACGCTCTCCGGCGTGTTGCGCGGCGAAATTCTCGTGCAGCACCACTGCTATCGCGCCGATGAGATGGCCATCGTGGTCGACATGGCGCGCGAGTTCGGCTATCGCGTCAGCGCGTTCCACCACGCTACCGAGGCCTACAAGATTGCCAACCTGCTAGCCGAGAACAACGTCTGCGCGGCAGTGTGGGCCGATTGGTGGGGTTTCAAGATGGAATCCTACGACGCGATTCCCGAGAACATGATTCTGGTCGATGCGGCACCCAATGGCTGCACGGTCGTGCATTCGGATTCGGCCGAGGGCATCCAGCGCCTGAATCAGGAAGCCGCCAAAGGCATGGCGTTTGCGCGGCGCATGGGCCTTGAGATCAAGCCCGAGCATGCCATTCGCTGGCTGACGCAGAACGCCGCCAAGGCGCTCGGTCTCGAGAACCGTATCGGCACGCTCGAGAGCGGCAAGGCCGCCGATGTCGTGATCTGGAGCGGCAACCCGTTCAGCGTGTACGCACTCACCGAAAAAATCTTCATCGACGGCGCCGCGCGCTTCGATCGAAGCGCACCGCGCGGCGAGCCGGAGTCCGATTTCCTGCTCGGCCAACCCGCCGCCACCGGAGTCATCCGATGAAAAACATGGTCAAAGATTTTACAACGTCCGTACGCCTCGGCACCGTGGCGGCCGCTCTCGCAACACTGCTCGCGGGCTCGTTCTCCTCGCCGGCACGCGCTGATGACGCGGCAGCCGTCGCCGGCGGCAGCTCGCTGCTGCTGCGCAACGCCACGGTCTACACGATGGTCCGCGGCGCGAGCGAACCGCTCAAAAACACGGACGTCCTCATCGAGAACGGACGTGTGGCGGCGATCGGTGCGCGTCTTGCGGCACCGGCAGGTGTCCGCGTCATCGACGCTGCGGGTCGTGCCGTGACACCCGGCGTGTTCGGTGGACTCGGCCATATCGGTCTCGAAGAAATCGGCATCGAGCAGACCACCGGCGATTACGCGCAACGACTCGGCCAGATGCGCCCCGAGTTCGATGTCACGCTCGCCTTCAACCCCGAATCGATGTCGCTCGGTGTGCACCGCAGCAACGGCGTGACCTTCACGGTGCTCGCGCCGGCGTCGGCCTCGGGCGGCAGTCTGGTCGCAGGCCTCGGTGCGCCGGTCGGTCTCGACGGTTCGTTGCCGCCGCAGGCTCGGGCGATGTTCGTCGATCTTGGCGGTGATGCGAACGACCTCTCGGGTGGCTCGCGCGCAGCGCAATTCATGCTGCTGCGTCAGGCGCTGGTCGAAGCTCGCGCACCGAATCTCGTCATGGTCCACGATGAGCGACTGCTCACGCCCTCGGGTCGACAGGTGCTGCTCGAGTTTTTGAAGAGCAACGGCCTCTTCGTCTTCGATGTCGATCGTGCGAGCGACATTCGCAACACTCTGGCGTTCGCCCGCGAGGAGAAACTCAACGCTGCCATACGCGGCGGCACGGAGGCTTGGCGCGTGGCCGACGAACTCGCGGCGGCCGGTGTCCCGGTGATCCTCGACCCGCTCGACAATCTGCCGGACACCTTCGACAAGATCGGCGCAACGCTGCAGAACGCGGCCAAGCTGCGCGCAGCGGGCGTGAACGTGCTGATCTCGATGGGCGATACCGATGTCGATGACGCCGGCAAGACGCGACAGGCGGCGGGCAACGCCGTGGCCCACGGCATGCCGTGGATGGACGCGCTCGCCGCGATCACGCGGGTACCCGCCGAAGTCTTCGGCGTGGCCGATCGCTTCGGCAGCATCGAACGCGGCAAGCCCGCCGACCTTGTGCTGTGGTCCGGCGATCCGCTCGATGTGTCGAGCCTGCCCGAGCTCGTCGTGGCGGGCGGCAAGCAACAAGCCCTGCAGTCGCGTCATACCGCTTTGCGTGATCGTCACTACGAGCGCGTGAAAGCGGGCACGGCGCGCTGACACGGGGCCAGAGACAACATGCTGGTCGGTTCCTCAGTTCGACGCGTCGCGATCCTCGGGGGTGCGCGCATTCCGTTCGCGCGCGCCCACGGTGCGTACGCTCGGGTCGGTAATCAGGCAATGCTCACCGCAGCCCTTCAGGCCGTGGTGAGTCGCTTTGCGCTCGATGGTCTGCGACTTGGCGAAGTGGCCGCAGGTGCCGTGATCAAGCATTCACGCGATTTCAATCTCGCGCGCGAATGCCTGCTCGGCACGACGCTCGATCCGCACACGCCTGCCTTCGATCTGCAGCGTGCTTGCGGCACAAGTCTCGAAGCGGCAATCGGCATCGCCAACAAGATCGCGCTCGGTCAAATCGACGCCGGCATCGCGGGCGGCGTCGATACCGTTAGCGATCCGCCGGTCGTTTATCCGCGGGACTACCAGCAGATCCTGTTGCGGGCATTTCGCGCCAAAAGTGCACTGGGTCGACTCGCGCCTTTTCTCGGCCTGCGACCGCGGCATTTCAAACCCGTGATTCCCGGCGCGAGCGAACCGCGCACGGGGCTCTCCATGGGCGAGAGCTGCGAACTCATGGCCAAGCGC
>JBILGD010000063.1:0-14513 GCA_044351225.1 Steroidobacteraceae bacterium | reverse complement strand
CCGCTGGCGCCACGCTGTCGCTGCGCGAGTTTCAAGGCGGACTCGAAGCCGGCCTGCTGTCCGAGGCAACGATCCGGCGCGCGCAATTTTTGCTGGCGCTCGATAGCGATGCAGATGCGGGCAATGGCATCGCGCTACCCGCTGAACTTTCGGCCTCGCTCGCCAATCGTTCACTCGATTTTGCGGCGTCATCCTTCGATGCGGATCTCAACTCGCTGATCGAGTACCTGCGCGGCGACAATCGGCTGGCGGCGAGCTACCGATCGGCCTTGCAGATCCCTGCGCGTGCGATCGCCCGGGCCATCGCCGAACAAGCCGAGGCCGCGGCGCGTGGCGTACTCATCGAATCACCGAGCGCTGCAAATCTGCCAGTCAATGAAATCCGCAAATACGTGCTACGCGTGCAAGATAGTCTGCTCGTACCCTATACGGGCAACTCAGCAGCCCTGAAGAGTGCCTTTCCGCGGGGCTTGCGCGCTGCGGTGGGCGCAGGACTCACGGTGGTGACGGGCGGGAGTGCCGGCAACATTCAGCTGCGCACCGTCACGGCGCGGGGTATTGCCGTCGCCGCGCCGCGCTATTTCGATGGCGTCGCCGCTCGCTCGGCCGATGTGCTGCTGAGTAACGATACCAACGGCACCCCCGCGCTCGGCGGCATCACGCTATCCCCGACCAGCGCCGATCTGAATTCGCTGACCGCACTCAAGACCGCCGACGGAACGGCTTTCTCGGGCCGCCCAACGCCCACCGACGCTTCGGGCAGTGATGGCGCGCGCAATCTCGATGAGACTTTGCAGCCGCGCTCACCCGAGTTCGATCAACGCGGCCTCGACCCGGCGGGTGTGGTCGAGGGCGATGCCGGCAGCGTGTGGATTTGCGATCGCCGGGGTCCTTTTCTGATGCAGATCGATGCGCAGGGACGCTCGCTGCAACGCCTTGGCCCAGCGGGCACCGCAGGCACGCTGCCCGAGGTCACGCGGCGTTTGCCGGCGATCCTCGAATCGCGGCAGGCAGGACTCGGCTGCG
The DNA here is from genome assembly GCA_044351225.1 of Steroidobacteraceae bacterium. Lineage (GTDB taxonomy): Bacteria > Pseudomonadota > Gammaproteobacteria > Steroidobacterales > Steroidobacteraceae > UBA964. The sequence goes on along the minus strand of JBILGD010000063.1, from coordinate 13,487 downwards.
GTGGCGTGGCGCTGCGCCCGGGCAGCGGCGAGGTTGTGTTCGCGGTCGGGGCTGCATTGAACGTCGGCGGGCGCACCGCCACCACGGCGCGCCTGACACGCCTCGTAGCGCTCAACCCGCGCACCGCTGCGATACGGCAGTTTGGCATACCGATCCGCAGCAATGAATTCGCGCTGCGAATACTCGATCTCGAAACGCTCAGCGAAGATCGTCTGCTCGCGCTCGTTCGCTATCGCGACGGTGCCGCCACGGGACCCTTTCGCTGGGAAATCCGTACGCTCGACCTCTCTGGCGCGACCGAGCTCTCCGCAAAATCTTTGAGCAGCGGCCCGAGCACGGGTCTCGCACTCGAGTACGGCAGTGCTGCGGATCTCGAAGCGAGCGGCATCACACTCGCGGCCACGACCACCCTCGTCGAACTCGGCACGCTTGGCTGGATCGCCGAAGCTGCAGAAGGGCTCGCCCGCGTGAACTCGCAAACACTCGTTGTGATGGGTCAGTCAAACGGCGGCGTGACGAGCCGGCTCCGCGGCGGCGATTCCGCACTCGGTGTTGCCGAACATCAGGTGGATCGCAACGGCCTGATCACGCCGCGGGCAGCGGGCAGTGCCACGGCGCCGACCTTCGAGTTGCTGCCGGCATCCGTCGAATCACGCCAGACCGTGCTTTGGTCGCTGCAGTTGCGCAGCCCCGTGCTCTAACAGCGCTCAGCGGGACTTCGATTTGATGCACTCGGCGCCACCGCGCACGAGGGCCGCGCAAATGCGATCGGCTTCTTCCTGGCTCGCGACGGCAACCCGCAGGCGGTACAACGACGAGCCGCGCAGCGGTGTGTCATCGATGATCGGTTCGAGTTCCGCAAGCTCGACGAACGAACGCTGCAAGCCGCCCCACGATCGCTTCGCCGCCGATGCCGAGGAAAAAGCGCCCAGCTGCAGATAGTGGTTCGGCGTGCGCACCGTTGGCGGCTTCGGGGCGGCCGCAACGGCGGGCGGGGCCGATACCGGCGCAACGGCTACGGCGGTCGGCGCGGCGGGCATCGTCGCCACCGCCGACGCGGCGGCAGGGGCGACGGCCGGAGCGGCCACCTCGGTCTTCAACTGATCCCGACGCTGAGCGGCCAACTCGCTCCACACCCCATCCGGGTGCGCCTCGAGGTACTTCGCATAGCTCGCTGCGCTGTTTTCGCGACGCGCCACGCTCCAGTCGCGCTCATCAATCAGTGCATCGCGACGGGTGCGGGCCTGGGTGGCGTATTTGCTGGCCGGATTACGCTCCAAAAACGCCTCGTAGGCGTCCGGGGTGTCGGTGCGTACCGCGGTCTGCCAAGCATCATCGGTCTTGGAGCAGCCCGCGAGCATCAGCAACACAGTTGTCACCAAAGCCGCCTCGCGGAAACAGGCAGGAACGAACTTCAAACGGCCACCCTCGCATGGTGGTGAAAAAACGCCGATGGAGTATTCACGACGGGCCTCTTTCTGTCGACTGCAGGGCGGCAGCAACGGGTACGGCTTGATTTGGAGCAGAACGGCAACCAAGTCACTGTCGAAAACCCGTCGTTTCCAGAAGCAGTGGCTAAGGCAATAATTTGTCGGCCAGCTGCCTGACAAAGAAAACCGGAGAGTTCATGTCCACGATCGCGGTCGCGCATCTCAGAGTGCAAGGTGTCGATTTCATTTTCATACCCCTATCGACCGAGATGTCGGCGCTACCGGCGGTCGAGCAGAGCGCCATCCTCGGTCAGCTGCGCGATATCTGTCGCAGCGCGAGTCTCGGCGGCGAAGTAGTACCGTTGTGGCGCACGCCCTCGGGTGGCCTCTCGTTCCTTGCGGATAACCGCTACCAACCGGTGCTGGCGCGCAGTCTCAAGCTCGACTTCATCCGCACCAATCTCAACAAGCGCCTGAGTTCACCCAACATGTCGGCGCGGCTTGCGCAGTTGACCGCGGATCCGTTCGGCAGTCCGAGCGCGGCGGCGCCCGCAGCGACACACGCACGCGTACCGACGGCCCCCACTTCGGCGGCACACTCGAGTACCTCCGGCGATCGTCGCTCGATGCCCGCCGTCCATGGTCAGGCGCGTCGCTCGACCCCCAATCGTGTCGTCACGATGCTGTTCTCGGATCTCGTCGGCTCGACGAAGCTCAAGCAGATCCACGGCGATGCGCACTCGATGAATATCATCCGTCAACATCACAGCGCCGTGCGTGAGCTGCTCGCACGGACCACCACGGGCGAGGAAGTGTCGACCTCCGGCGATTCGTTCTTCATTGTCTTTGCGGTGCCATCCGAGGCTGTCATGTTCGCCCTCAAGTGGCAGGACTTGATTCGCAACATGGCCGAAGATGAGGGAGTCGCCATCCAGGATCGCATTGGCATCCACGTCGGCGAGGTGTATGCCGATGAGGCCAAGGTGGCCGGCAAAGAATTCGACTTCAACGGCATTCAGGTCGATACCGCCGCACGCGTGATGTCGCTGGCGCAGGGCAACCAGATCCTGATGACGCAGTTTCCTTTCTACAACGCGCAGCAGATGCTCGAAGGCTTCGAGATCGACGGTATCGGCGATCTCACCTGGAAGCATCACGGGCAGTACGAGGTCAAGGGCGTCAAGGAACCACTCGACATCTACGAGGTTGGCGAAACGGGCCTTGCCTGCCTGCGACCGCCCCCGGATAGCGAGAAAGCCAAGCGGGCGGCGAGATAACGCGTCGTGGTTGAACCCAAAGTCATGGATGACGCGCTGCTCAGCGTTCTGGGCGGCATCCGCCTCTTTCATGGACTTGATCGCCTGCAACTCATCTGGCTGCTGAGCGCCACCTCGCGCGTGGCAGTCGGTGCCGGCGGGCTATTCTTTGATGAAGGCGATCCGGGCGATCGCCTGTTCGTCTTCATCAACGGCTCGGCCGTGGTCGAAAAACGAACACGCGATGGCTGGACCACACTCGCCACGCTGAAGCCGGGCGAAGCCTTCGGTGAGATGGCCGTCGTCGATCAGCTGCCACGTTCAGCGCGAGTGCGCGCCGTGGCGAACAGCCTCGCCCTGAGCTTGACGCGTGCCCGCCTCGATGGTTCGCCGGATGTGGCAGCCGCGGTTTATCGAAACATCGCCGTCATGCAGACGCTGCGGCTGCGCGCCACCAACGAGCGTCTCGCCGGCTCGACCGACAAAGATTAATCGTCGCTGCGGCGAATCAGTGGCGCGACCAGCGCCAGACGCTCGAGCGGGTCGTCGAGTTCGAGGCAAACCTGTTTGTCGCCCATCGAAAGCGGCAGAATCTCGATCAGCCGCGCGCCCACCCACTCGGCATCGTCATAACGCGGCTCGAGGCCGGCATAGATCTCGCCGAGTTCGGGCAAGACGCGTCGCAGCAGATCAGCGAGGTGGCGATACTCGGGCGGCACGGCCATGGACATCGTTGATACCGAGTCGATCCACTCGATGGCCCCCATGTTCAGGCCATCTGCTTCGCGCCACCGGCGCTCTACGCGAAAGCGACGCTCGCCGCGGCAAGTGATGCCGAGCAGACCGTCGGGCAGCAAATTGAAATCGACGATACGCGCCGTGGTGCCGATATCGACGAAGCCCCCTGCTTGACCTACCTCGCCGCCACCGCGGACCAACACCACGCCGAAACAACTCCCCTCGCGCATGCAACGTTTGACCATGTCGACATAGCGCGTCTCAAAAATGCGCAGTGGCAACGGTCCGCGCGGAAACAGCACGGTGTTGAGCGGAAAAAGCGGAATGTCGGTGGTCTCGGCCATGCGATGTGCCGACCCTCAGCCGTGGCGACCCCAGCGACGCATCAGATCGTGCTCGATGTCGAGCTGGTCGAGCACGCGCGCCACAATGAAATCGACCAATTCTTCGACCTGTACGGGTCGATTGTAGAAACCCGGGTTGGCCGGCAAGATGGTGACGCCGAGCCGCGAGAGTTTCAGCATGTTTTCGAGGTGGATCGCCGAGAACGGTGTCTCGCGCGGCACGATCACGAGATTGCCACGTTCCTTGATGACCACATCCGCCGCCCGCTCCAGCAGATTTTCGCTGGCACCCGTGGCAATCGCCGACACGGTCGCCATGCTGGCAGGACACACCACCATGCGATGCGGCGCCCCGGAGCCACTGGCCACCGGCGAACTCCACTCCTCATCGCCGAACACGCGAATCTGTCCCTCGCGCGCCTTGTAGAGCGCGGTGAGATGGCGCGTCTGTTCGCCGGTACGACCCGGCAACTTGCAGTCGGTTTCGGACCCGACAACGATCTGCGCAGCCTTGGTGAACATCACGTACACCGTGTAATCAGCCTGCACGAGACATTCGATGAGCCGCAGTCCGTACTGCGCGCCCGAGGCCCCGGTCATGCCGAGGGTGACGATGCGTTCATCCTTGCGCGCCATGCGATGCCTCCGTGAGAGCCGCGAGCAGCTTGCCGTGCAAGCCGCCGAATCCGCCGTTCGACATGATCAGCACGTGGTCTCCGGGAAGCAAGCGTCGCCGCAAGGCGTCCACGAGTCTCTCGACCTCGCCGCTCAAATGTCCGCGCTCGCCGAGCGCGCCAACCACCGCCGTGGCATCCCAACCGAGATCGGCGGGCGCATGCAGCCACACCTCATCGGCGAGCGCAAGCGAGGCGGCCAGTGTGTCCTTGTGCACGCCCCGCTTCATGGTCGCCGAACGCGGCTCGAGTACCGCCACGATCCGCGCGCTGCCGACGCGACGACGCAAGCCCTCGAGCGTGGTGGCGATGGCCGTCGGATGGTGGGCGAAGTCGTCGTAGATGCGAATCCCACGCGCTTCACCGCGCAGTTCCATGCGTCGTTTGATACCGCGAAATTCGCCGAGTGCCGCACAGGACACTTCAGCAGGCACGCCGGCATGACGCGCTGCAGCAATCGCGGCGAGTGCATTATCGACGTTGTGGCCACCGATCTGCGACCAGTCGACGCTGCCCACGCGCACGCCATCCCGTAGCACATCGAACCGCGATCCATCCGGCGATTCGCTCGGCGATCCGCTCGGCGAGCCGCGAAGACGTGCCGTCCAGCGCGCCGCAGACCCACCGTCGCGCGCAAAAGCCTCGCGAGGCGTCCAGCAGCCCATGCCGAGCGCGCGCGCGAGGTTGTCATCGGTCGCGTGGTGCACGATCAACCCGGAACCCGGTACCGTGCGTACGAGGTGATGGAACTGCCGTTCGATCGCGGCGAGGTCCGGGTAGATATCGGCGTGATCGTACTCGAGGTTGTTCAGGATCAGCGTACGCGGCCGGTAGTGCACGAACTTCGCGCGCTTGTCAAAGAAAGCCGTATCGTATTCATCCGCCTCGATCACAAAGAAAGGCCGCTCACCGAGTCTTGCGCTGATGCCGAAATCCTGCGGTACGCCGCCGATCAGGAATCCGGGCGAGAGACCGGCAAACTCGAGAATCCAGGCCAGCATGCTGGTGGTCGAGGTCTTGCCATGCGTGCCCGCCACCGCGAGCACCCAACGATCGTGCAGCACTTCGCGCGCGAGCCACTCGGGTCCCGAGGCGAAGGGAATCTGTCGCTCGAGTAAAGCCTCAATCACCGGCATGCCGCGCGTCATCACGTTGCCCACCACCACCACATCAGGTGCGGGTTCAAGCTGCGCAGGATCAAAACCTTCGAAGACCTTGATGCCGAGTGCCGCAAGCTGCGTACTCATGGGCGGATAGACATCGCGATCGGCGCCCGTTACGTGATGGCCCGCGGCTTTGGCGATCGCTGCGATACCGCCCATGAACGTGCCGCAGATGCCGAGGATGTGGACGTGCATGCTCAGGTCGCGCTGGCGCCGAAACCGAGGGTGACCATCAGCGCAAACACCATGAGCTCACCGAGCAGAAAAAGAATGATGCACTGCGCGAGCGGACGCTCCAGCGCGGCGTGCAGGATGCGACCGTTGATGTAGATGAGATACAGGCTGAGCGCAAACGCAAGCATCACGAGCGGCGAGAAGGTGATGATGCCGCCGGCCGCCGGCTGTACTTGCGCGATCACCGGGATGCTGATCGGCGCAAAGAGACAAGCGATGCCGAGTATGGCCGTCGCCGTCTGCGTAAAGCGCTCTGGCTTGCCGAACAAACGCAGCAACAACGCGAGCCAGGCGAGCGAGGCCAACCCCGAAACGATCGCCTGCGGCAAAATCGCGCCTTCCTGCGGCATGAGCCAGGCGCCGAGTCCGGCCTGCAGACCCACGAGCAGCACGAACGCGCCCCACTGCAGACGCGGCGAGGCGGGCAGATCCGCGGGACCCGCGCGCTGGCGCAGGATGTCGATGAAAACATTGAGCAAGGAAATCATGCGTGCGAAATCATGCGGAATCCGTTCCCCTGGAGGCGGAATTCTTGCATAGTCGCACGATGTCGTCGTCCACCGCCTTGGTCGCGACCCGCGCGGCGCTGGAAGACCTGATCGGCAGGCTCGACGGTGACGCGATCGGCGTCGACACCGAATTCCTCCGCGAACGCACTTATCGCGCCGAATTGTGCCTGTTGCAGCTTACCTCGCAATCCGGCCCGGTCTGCGTGGATCCGCTCGCTCTCGGCGAACTCGAACCCCTGCGCCATGTCCTCGGGCCGCAGGGACCGGTGAAGGTACTGCACGCCGCACGCCAGGACCTCGAGGTGCTGGCACCGCTCGTGGGCGCCGTCGCGCCGTTGTTCGATACGCAAATCGCCGCAGCGCTCGCCGGGTTTCCCGCGCAGGTGGGTTACGCCGAACTCGTGCGTCGGCTGCTCGAGCTCGAGCTGCCCAAAGGCCAAACACGAACCGACTGGTCGCGGCGGCCGCTGTCGGCGGAGCAGGTCGATTACGCGCTCGATGACGTGCGCTACCTCTTGCCGCTGCGCGAGCGGCTGCTCGAAGAACTCGAGCGGCTGCAGCGCCTCGAATGGTTGGCAGAAGATCTGCTCGCCTTGCAGGACCCGGCGCTGATCACACCCGATCCGACGAATGCTTGGCAACGTTTCAAGGGCACCGAAGGCTGGGACGAGGGTCGACTCCTGCTGCTGCGCAGCCTTGCCGAGTGGCGCGAACGACGCGCCATCGCTCGCAACCGACCGCGCGGCTGGATCCTCGACGATGGCGTGCTGCGCGAGATCGTGCAGCGCGTGCCACGCGATCGTGTGCAGCTCTCGCACATCGAGGCGATACCCGAGGGCGTGGTCAAACATTCGGGCGATGACATCCTCGCACTGCTTGAGGCCGCCCGCATTCCCGAACCACCGCCGCCGCTGCCGCGTCGCGAACGGCCCGACCCGCAGCTCGTGGCCCGGACCAAACGGCTCTCGCAAAAGGTGCAGGGCGTGGCGCAAGAGCTGAACATTGCGCCCGAGGTGCTGGCCACGCGCAAAGATCTCGAGGCGATCGCGCGCGGCGTCGAACCGGACAAAGTATTGCGCGGCTGGCGCGCGACGCTGCTCGCCGAAATCCTGCGCGCCACGGCCTAAAGGCTACGCCCTACAGGTCACGCTTTGAACGACTGCGGTCCCGCTCGACCGCAAAAATCTCAGTCCAGCGCCGCCTCGACGCGTGCCGTCACGGTCTCGAGTGGCGCATCGGCATCGACCGTCTTCAGAATGCCGCGCTGCCGATAAAACCCGACGAGTGGCTGGGTTTGTTCCTCATAAACGGCGATGCGTTTTGACACGGTCGCTTCGTTGTCATCGGGACGCTGCACGAGACGCGGCGTCGTGCACTGACCACCGCAGGGCGGCGGCACGGGTACAGGCGCGGTGTGGATATTGAAGACGCGACCGCAGTCCTGACAGCTGCGTCGACCCGATATGCGCTGGATCAATAGTTGCGAGTCCACATCGAACAGGATCGCTACCCTCAGCGGCTGACCGATCTCGGCGAGCATGATCTCGAGGCCTTCGGCCTGCGGGATCGTGCGCGGGAAACCGTCGAGGATGAAACCGCGGGCCGCATCGGGCGCGGCAAGACGCTCGCGGACCATGCCGAGAATGGTGGCGTCGTCGACCAGCTGACCCGCATCCATTACGGCTTTGGCACGACGACCGAGTTCGGTGCCCTCGCGAACATGCACCCGCAACAGATCCCCGGTAGAAATCTGTGGAATGCCGTGACGCTCGATCAGGCGCTGTGCTTGCGTACCCTTGCCGGACCCGGGGGCCCCGAGGAAAACGATTCTCATGACGCGCACGGTAACCGGCCAATTCCGGCAGGTCAAACCGTCGGGTATGCTCGCGACCCATGAAAAACGCCAAACAAAGCACCAAACCTCGCAATGCTTTTTACGCGCAATCGGGCGGCGTCACCGCCGTGATCAACGCCTCGGCGGCGGGGGTGATCGAAACCGCCGCAAAGTACCCGAAGAAAATCGGCAAGGTTTTAGCCGGTCGTCACGGCATCGTCGGCGCGCTCGAAGAAGACCTGATCGACTGCTCGAAAGAGAGCAAGTCGACCATCGCGGGTCTGCGCTACACGCCCTCGGGTGCTTTTGGTTCAGCGCGCTTCAAGCTCAAGGGGCTCGACAAGAATCGCGCCGAGTACGAGCGACTGATCGAGGTCTTCAAGGCGCACGACATCGGCTATTTCTTCTACAACGGCGGCAACGATTCGATGGACACCGCGCACAAGGTGGCGCAGATCGGCGACGCACTCGGCTATCCCATCACCTGCATCGGCGTACCAAAGACCGTAGACAACGATCTGCCCTTCACCGATGCCTGTCCGGGCTTTGGCTCGGTCGCCAAGTATGTCGCGGTGTCGACACTCGAGGCTTCGCTCGATGTCGCCTCGATGGCGCGCACCTCCACCAAAGTATTCGTCATGGAAGTGATGGGACGGCACGCGGGCTGGATCGCCGCCGCGGGCGGCCTTGCCGGCAAGGGCCCTGATGCGGCGCCACACATCATCCTTTTCCCGGAAATCGCCTTTGATCGCGCAGCCTTTCTCGCCCGCGTCAAAGAAACCGTCGAACGCGTGGGTTACTGCGTGATCGTGGTCTCGGAAGGTACGGCGTATGCGGATGGGCGCTTCCTCGCCGATGCCGGTACCAAAGACGCCTTTGGTCACACGCAGCTCGGAGGCGTAGGCCCCGTCGTCGCCAACATGGTGCGCGAGGCGCACGGCTACAAATATCACTGGGCGGTCGCCGACTATCTGCAGCGCGCCGCGCGCCACATCGCCTCCAAGGTCGACGTCGATCAGGCCTATGCCATGGGCAAGGCAGCGGTCGAACTCGCCGTGCAGGGACACAACGCGGTCATGCCGATCGTGGTGCGCAAATCCTCGAAGCCCTATCGCTGGACGGTCGGCCATGTGCCGCTCGCCAAGGTCGCCAACGTCGAGAAGAAAGTCCCGCGCGATTTCATCACGGCGGACGGTTTCGGCATCACCGAAAAATGTCGCCGTTATCTGCTGCCGCTGATCGGCGGCGGCGATCCGCCACCCTACAAGGACGGCCTGCCCGCCTACGTCAAAATCAAGGGCGTAGCGGTGCGCAAGAAGCTGCCGCCCTTCAAGACCTGAACCGGTGCCGTCGGCGACCCGTGGCGGCGCGAGCCAAGCGCGGCCCCTATGCTATATTCCGCCGCCGTTTACACCACGTAGTCGGACGTTTCTTTCTCAGGGGGATCAATCGCAATGGATGCCAATCTCTGGCTCTGGATCGCCATAGGCGCCGGGGCTCTAGCCGTTGTTTATGGTGCCGTTTCCGCGGCTGCGATCAACGCGCTGCCGGCGGGCAACGCGCGCATGCAGGAAATCGCCGGGGCCATCCAGGCCGGCGCGCAGGCCTATCTCAACCGTCAGTACTCGACCATTGCGGTGGTCGGCATCGTGCTCTGCGCGATCCTTGGCCTGATCCTCGATTGGGCGACGGCCGGTGGCTTCTTCGTTGGCGCGCTGCTCTCGGGCATCGCCGGCTACATCGGCATGAACGTCTCGGTGCGCGCTAACGTGCGTACGGCGGAGGCCGCCAACCATGGCCTCAATGCTGCGCTGCAAGTCGCCTTCAAGGGCGGTGCGATCACCGGCATGCTGGTGGTCGGCTTGGGTCTGCTCGGCGTCGCGGGCTACTACCTCGCGATGCGCGGCGTGGTCGGTGATGACCTCGCGCTGCGGTCGCTCGTCGGTCTCGCCTTCGGCGGCTCGCTGATCTCGATCTTCGCGCGTCTCGGCGGTGGCATCTTCACCAAGGGTGCGGACGTCGGCGCAGATCTCGTCGGCAAAGTCGAAGCCGGTATCCCGGAAGACGACCCGCGCAACCCCGCGGTGATCGCCGACAACGTCGGTGACAACGTCGGTGACTGCGCCGGCATGGCGGCCGACCTGTTCGAGACCTACGCGGTCACGCTGGTCGCGACCATGCTGCTCGGCGGCTTGATGCTGGCGAGCACGGATGGCGCTGCAGTCATTTATCCGCTCGCGCTCGGCGCGGCCTCGATCTTCTCCTCGATCGTCGGCACCTTTTTCGTCAAGGTCAGCGACGGTGGCAAGATCATGAACGCGCTCTACAAGGGCGTGATCGTCTCGGGCGTGGTCTCGGCGATCGCGTTCTGGTTCATTACCCAGGCCTTGATGCCGGAGAGCGCCATCGGCTTGTTCGGCTGCACGCTGATTGGCCTTGCGCTGACCGCGGCCATGATCGTCATCACCGAGTACTACACCGCTACCGAGTACAGCCCGGTGCGCAAGGTGGCCGAGGCTTCGCAGACGGGCCATGCCACCAACATGATCGCAGGCCTTGGCGTGTCGATGAAATCGACTGCCCTGCCCGTGATCGCGGTGTGTGCGGCCATCTGGGGCGCGTACACCCTCGAGGGCCTCTACGGCATCGCCATCGCGGCGACTGCCATGCTCTCGCTCACCGGCATGATCGTGGCGCTCGATGCCTACGGTCCGATCACCGACAACGCGGGCGGCATCGCCGAGATGGCGGGCCTCGACAAGAAGGTGCGCAATATCACCGACCCGCTTGATGCCGTGGGCAATACGACCAAGGCCGTCACCAAGGGCTACGCGATCGGCTCCGCCGGCCTCGCCGCGCTCGTGCTGTTCGCCGACTACACCCACAAACTCGAGGAGCAGGGCAAGCTGGTCGACTTCTCGTTGTCGGATCCCGCCGTGATCATCGGTCTCTTCATCGGTGGTCTCGTGCCCTATCTCTTCGGCGCGATGGCGATGGAGGCCGTGGGTCGTGCCGCAGGCTCGGTGGTCACCGAGGTGCGCCGTCAGTTCCGCGAGATCAAGGGCATCATGGAAGGCACGGCGAAACCGGATTATTCCAAGGCCGTCGACCTGCTCACCAAGGCGGCGATCAAAGAAATGATCGTCCCCTCGCTACTGCCGATCCTCGTGCCGGTCGTGGTCGCTTTCGGCATGAATGCGCTGATGGGCCCAGGCGAAGGCATCAAGGCTCTGGGCGGTCTCTTGATCGGCACCATCGTCACGGGACTCTTCGTCGCCATCTCGATGTGCACGGGCGGCGGCGCCTGGGACAACGCCAAAAAATACATCGAGGAAGGCCACTACGGCGGCAAGGGCTCCGAGGCACACAAGGCGGCCGTGACCGGCGACACCGTGGGCGATCCGTACAAGGACACCGCGGGCCCGGCCATCAACCCGCTCATCAAGATCATCAACATCGTTGCACTCTTGCTGGTGCCGCTGCTGTGATCAACTGCCTCTGATCCGCAAGAGGTTCAGACTAAAAAGAACCCCGGCACTGCCGGGGTTTTTTTTCGCGTCTTGTCGCGTGCCGATTTTGCTCCAATTCATCCAGCCTAAGACTCATCCAACAACCGCTCGAGCGCGTCGGCAGCAGGCCGACCAAAGCGCCTCGCCAAACGACGTACGAGGTCGATGCGAACGGGAGAGTCCGCAGCGTTCAACGCCTGCCGAGCATCGGCGAGATCGAGTGGTCCACCCGCGAAGCACTTCATCGCGATGAAGTCCTCGAGTCCCACCACGTGCAGACTGACGCCCTCGAAGGGAACTTCCCTGCGGCGTTCGAAAGCGGCCGGATCCATGCCACGAATACCCGCGATCAGCTCAACGCAATTGCCCGACTCGTCAGTGAGGATCAGCATTCCCCCGAGAGGATCATCGTTCCCCCCTCGTCGCAACTCGCTCGTGAATCCGGCCTCAAAGAATACTCGGTGTAACCCTTCGAGACGTGACACGGCGATGCCGAGCAAGGCATCCGCATAGGTGGTCGCGCGAACCGCGCCGTACACCGCTGCGGCCATCGCGCCAACGACGGCGTAGCGCACCCCGTGACGATTGAGGATCTCGATGGCATCGAGCAGCAAGAGGGCAGACTCGCCAGGGCCTCGCGCACGGCGCGTACTGCGCTGGCTATCTTTGGTCATCCCGATTCTCCGAAACGCGCTGCCCGGCCAGCCTCAACCGGGCGATCAGTCGGTTGTGGGCCAAAAAGGCGCTGAGCCGCAACGCGGGGCTTTGTCGTCGTGCTGCAGCAAGTTGTTCCGTAGCGGCATGTGCCGAGACCGCCGAATGCGCCCTCGATGGATCCCGACCGCCATCGACAAAAGGTTTCGGTGCGACCTGCCTGTATACGGCAGCCTCAGCAGCGTCGCGCCCCGTCTGAATCACCAGCGACAGTTCGAGGCGTACGGCCAGACGCAGTAACAACTCGAGTGACAACGATTCGATCCGACCATTGAGGATTTTACTGACGGTGGGCTGTGGCAAGCGGAGTTCAGCAGCCAACGATCGTTGGCTGCTACCACGCGTTTTCATGGCCTTGGAAATCTGCCAAGCCAAATCGCGGCGCAAAGCACGCACCGTGGCCGTTTCGCACTCAGCATCGACAACGCTGCTCACCGATCATTTATAGCAGATCTGCTATCAAAAAATCCTGCCCGGCTCGCCGATCCGCGATCGATACGCCCCGGGCGGCTCCTGTGGTGAATCGACATCGCGCGGCGGAACCCTCGCGTTGGGGTCGGGCACGAGCAGCCGCCACGCCTCCGTGGGGTTGCGCGCCCCCCAGAGGAGTCCGCCGAGTCCCTGTGGTACTTGCTTGCGATCGGGGATCTCGCCCGGTTTGCGGCGACCGCGCACGATCACCTCGTCGAGATCCGACGGCAAGGCGGTGAACCAGTCGGTCGGGGCCATGAAACTGCGCAATTCTCCGAGCCGAAGGTCGAGAGGTTTGGCCGGGGTCGATGCTGGCGCCGTGGCGGGTTCGGGCGGCGTCGCGCCGAGGACACCGACCGAAAGCAGAACCGTCAGCCCCGCGCAAGACCTTGCATTGGCCCTGCGCCCGGTTACATTCGACACCTTCTCCTCATTGGCCGGAGTCTTCACCGTGCTCACGTTTGCTCCCCGCATCGCGACATTGTTCGCCGCGTTCGCCTTGACCCTGTTCGTCCCGTCCGCCCTCGCCGCCGATGCCGCGGCCGCCAACAAGGCGCGCCCCGCGCCGTCTGCGAAGGCCCAGCCCGAGAAAGTCACCTCGGTCGAAGGCA
>JBILGD010000154.1:0-4697 GCA_044351225.1 Steroidobacteraceae bacterium | reverse complement strand
CCCACAGACCTTCGATTTGAGCAGTATCGAGTGGTTCGAGGACGGCGTACCCACCAGCCCGCCCAATTTCTTCGAGTTCAAGGTCGGCACACGCACCCTGTCCGCCCACAATGTCACGAGCCTCGAGGATCTGCGCAAGCAACTCAAGGAAGACAGCGATTACGAATTCGTGCGAAAAGAAGCCGGGCTGCCAGAAGGCTATGAAATGTTCGACGTTTCGAACGGTACGACCCTGACCGTCAAGTTTAGCCAAAACGTACAAAACATGGGCTTCCTGCGCTTTTCGGAGAGCAACGTCAATATCGCGAACACGAAGGATGCGATCACGACGCTCGATTTCATCGACAAGGCGCACAACATCGTCAACACGATGCGCGCCGAGATGGGCGCGACCATGAGCCGCATCGAATACACGATCAACAACCTCATGAACATTGTCGAGAACACCGAGGAAGCGAAATCGCGCATCCTCGATACCGACTACGCCAAAGAATCTGCTGCGCTCGCCAAGGCGCAGGTGCTCGCCCAGGCCGGTACCGCGATGCTCGCCCAGGCGAACCAGTCGCAGCAGTACGTGCTCAACCTGCTCCGTCAGGGCTGAGGAAGACCAACCACATGGGCACCGTCGATCGTCATTCGTCACTCGCCGCTTCGATGCGGCGTCTGGCGTGGGCGATCGTCGCCGCCGGGGCCGCCGGTGTCGCGTCCGCTGCGCCGGGGTCGACCGCAAAGCTCGGCGCCGCGCCCGCTGGCACACTCGCCGAGGCGGCCGAGGCGTTCGCCGAAAACGTGCTCGGATTGCCGCAAGGCAGCGTGCGCGCCCAGTCCATCGACCGTCGTTTGCCCCTCGGGGACTGCGCGTCCGGCTGGGCTTGGGGTTTCGCGTTTGGCAGCCGCCAGACCGTGCAGGTGGTGTGCCCGGGCGATCCGAAATCCCGCCGATTCATCGCCCTCGCCTTCCCGGCGGATTCGGCTCCTGCGTCGCGCGTCCCCGTGTCGCAAACCAACGACTCGGAATTCGCGACCACGGTAGTACCGATCCGCGATCTGCCTTACGGGCATATTTTGTCGGCCACGGACCTGCGTGAAGAACCGCTGAAAAGTGGCGCTCGGCCGAGTTCGATGGGGTTTTCCTCGGTCGATGTGGCAATCGGTCAGATGCTCACCCGACCCATCCGCGCCGGCGAGTCGCTGGGGCGCGCGGACCTGCGTTCGGCCGTGCTGATCCGGCGCAACGCCATGGTCGTCGGCTGGTCGGAGTTCTCCGGCGGCAGGGTCTCGGCCAAGTTGGTCGCGCTCGAACCTGGGAAACTCGGTGAGTGGATTAACCTCGAAAACCCGCAGAGTGGTCGCAAGTTGCGCGGTGAAGTGCAACGCGACGGCTCCGTCCGACTGGGTACCCGCGGGGTCACTTCGACAGTGACCGCGAGCACCGCTAAAGTTCCACCCGCTGCTGTCGACTGAGACAGCACTAGAAGTGGGTACCCATCATGACCATTGACAAGATTTCCCCTAATTTCCCGATCGGCACTGCCGAGGCGGGTGCTGCCCGTGGCGCCAAGGTCAATCCGAACGGCCAGAACGGCAAGGCCGGGCGCCCCGAACTTCGGGTGTTGAATACGCCCGCCGATGTCGTGCGCGTGTCGGCGCAAGCCAAGGAGATGCTGCAAGCCGTGCGCAACTCCGGCGGTGACGACAGCTTCGATCAAGCGCGTGTTGAATCCATCCGTCGGGAGATCCGCGAGGGTCGCTTCCCGATTGATGAAGAACGACTGGCACAAAAATTCCGTGAGCTCGAGAAAGAGCTCGGCGATCTCGGTTGATCTTGACGGCTGACGACCATGAACCCCCCCGCTCAACACGGACCGCAGGACCTCGAAGCGCTCTGCATCCGTATTTGTCATATCCTCGAGCGGGAGAACGCCATTCTGCGCAGTCGCAATGGCCTCATCGGTGATGGCATCGATGAGCTTGAGCTGATCCAGTCAGAGAAAGACGACAAGATCGCCCTGCTCGAGCGCGCCAGCCGCGACGAAGCTTGCGTAGCCGAGACACGACTCAGCCCGGAAAAAGCCGAGCGTGTACGCCTCGCCATCAGCCGCTGCAAGGATTTGCAGATGCGCAATCATCAGGTTTTCTCGCGCGTGGTCTCTGCACAAAGAAAGATTATTTCTTTGTTGCGCCAGTCAGACGACGATCTCAGTTTGTATGATCGCGTCGGGCGCAGCCGCGACTATGGCATCGGACGTCGCACCGAACTCGCCTGACGATCAGACTTCGGGCGGAGCGTTTTGCTCAGGCTCGCGACCTTCCATCCAGTACACCCACGACAGCACGACCGCCACCGCTCGATAGACATCAGGCGGGATCGCCGTGCCGAGCGGCAGATCGGCAAGCCGCGCAGCCAGCAGCGGGTCACGCATCACCGGAACGCCCTGACGATTGGCCTCGGCGACGATCTGCTGCGCCATGAGTTCCCGACCGGTCGCAACGATGAGCGGCACCGGATTGCTGCCGTACTCGAGGGCTACGGCCCGATCTTCACGCGCTCTCATACGCGGATCGACTGCAACTGACCGGGACTCGCCGCGGGCGGGGAATCGAGCTGCGGCTCAAGCACCGCCCAACGGGCGAGTTCGAGGCCAGCGTCCTGCAGCCGTCTCGCCAGTTCGGCGCGTGACTCATCCCAACGGCTTTGCTGATCGGCGGTATCCGTGAGCACCGTGATGCCGACGCCGGCGCGGCCCACTTGTTCGATGCGAATATCGATATCGCCAAAAGGCAGCGACACGCCGACGAGCCGTGTTCGCCAGGGTCGATTGCCGTTCTGCCGACCATCACCACCCGCGTAATCGAGCGCATCGCCCGCAGGATCCTGCTGCAGCGTGATCCACCAGCCGCCAAGGCCATCGGGCGCCGGCAAAAGAAACGAAAACACCGTACCGCCACTGCGGTGCGCCGCCGTCGCCGCACTCTGCAGACCGACGAGATCGTCAAGTGCCGCCCAAGCGCCCGTCACCGCAGCGCCTTCGCGCCGGGTTTCGATGATTTCGAGGAGGCGCCGCTTGAGATCCATTGTCGGTACGGGCTGGCGGTCGCGCAACTGCGCCTCAAAGAAAAGACCGGACTGCGACAACGTGGTGGCGAGCGAGTGCATCCAGCCGGCAAGTCCCGCGCCGGAAGGCGGCGCTGCGGAAACGGCGTTCATTGCTGCCGCACCATCACCGCTAACCGCGGTGCCGAACAGCCAACTCGCGAGAGAATTCGGCAGTTGCAGTCGCGCCGAAAGATTGCGCAGGGGACTGCCGCCCACGAGCCGCGGTGCCGTCGTTGCTACGAGCGGCATCGTTGTCTCGGCCACCACCTCGGCGCTCTCTGCCGAGACAACGGCGCCCGCCCCAACGCCGCCCGCAGGCGGCGGTGCGCCGCCAATCCGCGCTACGGCGGTGCCGGCCAACGGCAACAACGGTACCAGCGTCAGCGCACCGCTGAGATCGCGCGAAACCTGCAACGACAGCCGCGAGTATTCAGAAACACCCGGTATCGGTCGACTGGAGAAGAAATGATCACCGACCTTCAGCAGCATCTCGTCCTTTTGGTATCGAACGGTCGCCGTGAGCACCGCGCCTACCTCCCAGCGCGCTGCCGCGCCGACCGCCGCGGGCACCGACACGGCACGGTCTGTAGCCACCACCAGCTCGGGGTCTGGCGGGGGCGGCAATTGAGGGGGCAATCCGACGGGGCTGAGCATGAGATTTAGCAGTCGTCGCGGGAAGCCTCGGCTTGAGGTTCGCGTGGAGTATAGTCGCCCCCGAATTTTGCCTGGTCAATCGAGATGGATCGCATGAGGCAGCGCATCACCCCCCGCCCCCACCGCCCACAGCAACGATGCCACGTCGTGGCTGCTGTCGCCGTCAGCACTCTCGTGCTCCTTGGCGTGCCACTAAGCGGCCACGCTGCCAGCGATGCTGCGCAGACCGACGCGCAGCCCCCCGTCAAACCCGCGGCGAGCCAACCCGGTCGACCGGTACCCAACCCCGACCCGCGCTCGCGTGTGATCCCTGAGCTCGTCTGCACTGGCGAGCGCACGATGACGGTCGCCAACGACACACTCGAAACCAATAACAGCGAAGCGCCGCTGCGTCTGCGGTTGCGCGGCAACTTGATCTACGTCGGGCAGAGCGCCAATACCGAGAAATTCTTTTCTCTGATCAATCGCGCGGACCGACGGCGCTGGACCGCGGGAACGGCGACGCTGGTTCTCGATGAGGCACTCGAATACGGCGCGTGGATACAACTGGAACTCGGCGCCACGCGGATCAGCGCCATCCGCTGCCAACCGTTCAACTCACCGCGATGATGACTCAGCGGACTGCACGTCCGGTAACTACCGCCCTGCTCGCCGCACTTTTGATCGCCTGCGGCGGCGGAGGCGGCAGCGAAGGGGAGACGCCGACAGCCCCGGCAAATCCGCTGCTGAGCGGCGCGCTCATTGATTTCGCCGTGGCTGGGCTCGCGTACGCGACGCCCACCGCCTCAGGTACGACGAGCAGCACCGGTGGCTACACCTATCGCTGCGTCGGCTCCTGCGAAACCCTGACTTTCAAGTTGGGCGGCATCACGCTCGGCACGGCGACCGCTGGCGCTACGCTGTCGCTGCGCGAGTTTCAAGGCGGACTCGAAGCCGGCCTGCTGTC
>JBILGD010000061.1:0-14649 GCA_044351225.1 Steroidobacteraceae bacterium | reverse complement strand
TGCTTGAGCGCCGGGATGTTCGTGTCCTTGTAGCGCGCAACCGTCTCGAGATCGCCGAGCTCGAGCTTCGGCATGCCGCAGCATTTTTCCTGCGAGACGATTTTGACGGGTATGCCGTTGTGCTCGAATACTTTGACGAGATCGAGATTGAGATCGGGCTCGTTGCGATTGCCGTAGCAAGTGGTGAACAACACAACCTTGCCGCGGGTCTCGGCGGTGGCCTTGGCGTCGACCTTCAGCTCGCGTCCGGCCAGCTGCTTGCGCGCGCTGTTGGCGTGATATTCGGGGATCGGCGCATCGGTGGCCACGCCGAGCGTGGCATCGAGCAGCTGCCGACCCGCGCTCGTCTTGTTGACCGCATTGACGAGCTGCGAGACCACCGGAATGCCGGCAATGCTGCCGACGACATCGGTGGACGAGAGGATCTTGTCACGCAGTCGCACCTCGCCTTTCTTTGCCTTGATGGCCTTGGCGCGCAGCATGAGGTGCGGGAAGTCGAGGTTCCAAGGGTGCGGCGGCACGTAGGGACACTTCGTCATGTAGCACATGTCACAGAGGTAACAGTGATCGACGACATCCCAGTAGACCTTCTTGTCGACGGTGTCGAGTTCGCCGGAGGGCGAATTGTCGACCGCGTCGAAGAGCGTCGGGAATGAATTGCAGAGCGAGAAGCAGCGACGACAGCCGTGGCAGATATCGAAGACGCGCTCGAGTTCCTTGTCGAGTGCCGCCTCGTCGTAGAACGACGGATCACGCCAGTTGAGCGGATGACGCGTAGGCGCTTCCAGTGAACCCTCGCGACCGCCGGTGATGATGCTGCTGCTCATCGCTTCCCTCCGTGGATATCAACAAAACGGCGACGCCGTGGCCGCGAGGCCGCCGACGTCGCCGTGCTGCAGAGCGATCAGATCGACTCGAGTGCCTTGGTGAAGCGGTTCGCGTGCGAACGCTCGGCCTTGGCAAGCGTCTCGAACCAGTCGGCGATTTCGTCGAAGCCCTCGTCGCGCGCGATCTTCGCCATGCCCGGGTACATGTCGGTGTACTCGTGCGTTTCGCCGGCGATCGAGGCCTGGAGGTTCAGCTTGGTGTCACCGATCGGCAGACCCGTGGCCGGATCACCCGACGCCTCGAGGTACTCGAGGTGGCCGTGAGCGTGGCCCGTCTCGCCTTCCGCAGTCGAGCGGAACACGGCGGAGACATCGTTGAAACCTTCGACGTCGGCCTTGGCTGCGAAGTAGAGGTAACGACGGTTGGCCTGGGACTCGCCGGCGAAGGCGTCCTTCAGGTTCTGCTCGGTCTTGCTGCCTTTGAGTTGCACGGAATCTCTCCTTGTTTCTGGCAATGATTCTTAAAGGTCCTTGGGGGCCCAGTTAGACTGAGTCTAACGGGGTGGGCACTCTAGACTTCGCTCTGGACAGCGTCAACCCGCAGGACCCGCAGAGACGTCCGCTGTTGTATAACGCGCTCATGAGCCGAAGCAAACGTCCACCGGATTTCGAAAAATCGCTCACCGAACTCGAAGCGCTCGTCGAGAAGCTCGAGGGTGGCGACCTGCCGCTCGATGAAGCCCTCAAGACCTTCGAGCGGGGGATCAGCCTGACCCGCGACTGTCAGAGCGCCCTGGAGGCGGCGCAGGCGCGGGTCGATGTCCTGCTGAAACGCGAGGACGGCAGCAGCGAACTCGCGCCCTTCGATGCGGGCATCGACGAAGAGGCCGTCGAGGACGAGTGAGCATGGCGTATCTCGAGCGTATCGAGCAGGTCCTCGAACGAGCCCTGCGTCTGCCCGAGGCGGGCTCCGAGCGCCTCGTCGAGGCCATGCGTTACAGCGCCTTGGGCGGCGGTAAACGGCTGCGGCCAACGCTTGTCTACACAACGGGTGTTGCCTTGGGGGCCCCCCTCGAGGTGCTCGATGATCCGGCCGCGGCCGTCGAACTCATCCATGTCTACAGCCTCGTGCACGATGATTTGCCAGCGATGGATGATGATGACCTGCGCCGCGGTCGTCCGTCCTGCCACAAGGCCTTCGACGAGGCCACCGCAATCCTCGCGGGCGATGCCCTGCAAGCCGTAGCCTTCGAGCTGCTCGCCGGCCCTGCCGAGCAGAGCCCGGCAGAGGCCGTACGGCGCCTCACCATGGTGCGCCTGATCTCGATAGGGATCGGTACCGCCGGCATGGCGGGTGGACAGGCCATCGATCTCGAATCGGTGGGCCGACGCCTCGATCTTGCCGCGTTGCAACGCATGCATCGCTTGAAGACCGGAGCGCTCATCGAAACCTCGGTGCTGCTTGGCGCCGCGGCGGCGGGCGTGCTCGGCGGACCCGTCTGGGCGGCATTGCGCGAATACGGCGCCGCCATCGGTCTCGCCTTCCAGATTCAGGACGACATTCTCGATGTCACCGGCACAACGGCCTCGATCGGCAAGATCGCGGGCGCCGACGCCGCGCACGACAAGCCAACCTATACGAGTCTCATGGGCCTCGAGGGCGCGCGGGAAGCCGCCGCGAACCAACGGGCGCGGGCGCTGAACGCGATCGCGCCGTTGGGCGATGCCGGAAAGCCCCTGGCAGCGCTAGCCGATTTCGTCATCGGCCGAGCGAACTAATACACTGTGCGGTTCCATGCCCTCGCTCGCCGACACCTATCCGCTGCTCTCCAAAATCGACTCGCCGGTCGACCTGCGCGCGCTGCCGCCCGAGTCGCTGCCGGAAGTCTGCCGCGAGCTGCGTGAGTATCTGATCAACACGGTCGCCACCCGCGGCGGTCATTTCGCCGCCGGGCTCGGCACGGTGGAACTCACGGTAGCGCTGCACTATGTATTCGATACACCGGATGATCGGCTCGTGTGGGATGTGGGACATCAGGCCTATCCGCACAAGGTGCTGACCGGACGGCGCGATCGGCTCGCGAGCGTGAAACAGAAAGACGGTCTGGCGCCCTTCCCGACCCGCAGCGAAAGCCCCTATGACACCTTCGGTGTCGGTCACTCGAGCACCTCGATCAGTGCAGCGCTCGGCATGGCGGTCGCGGCGGCGCAGGCAGGCCTCGATCGCAAGGTCGTGGCCATCATCGGCGATGGCGCGATGACTGCGGGCATGGCGTTCGAAGCGCTCAATAACGCGGGGTCGCTGCGCACGGACCTGCTGGTCGTGCTCAACGACAACGACATGTCGATCTCGGAAAACGTCGGCGCCCTGTCGAATTACTTTGCGCGCATTCTGTCGAGCCGCAAATACGCGGCGCTGCGCGAAACCGGCAAGAAGGTGCTCGCCAAGATGCCGGTCGCCTGGGAGTTCGCGCGGCGCTCCGAAGAATACTTCAAGGGCATGATTCTTCCGGGCGGGCTCTTCGAGGCGCTCGGCTTCAACTATATCGGACCGATCGACGGACACGATGTCACCGCGCTGGTGCGTACCCTGCGCAATCAGCGGCAACTCAAGGGTCCGCAGTTCCTGCATGTGGTCACGCGCAAGGGCAAGGGCTATGCGCCTGCCGAGGCGGATCCGATCAAGTGGCACGGACCCGGCGCCTTCGACCCCGCGAGCGGCACCATCTTCAAGGAAAAATCGGCTGGCCCCTCGTTTTCGCAAATCTTTGGCGAGTGGCTCTGCGACATGGCCGAGCGAGACCCCAAGATCATCGGCATTACGCCCGCGATGCGCGAGGGCTCGGGACTCGTCGAGTTCTCGCGGCGCTTTCCAGAGCGCTACTTCGACGTGGCGATCGCCGAACAGCATGCCGTGACCTTTGCCGCGGGTCTTGCCTGCGAGGGATTCAGGCCCGTGGTCGCGATCTACTCGACCTTCATGCAGCGCGGCTATGATCAGCTGATTCACGATGTGGCGCTGCAGAACCTGCCCGTAGTCTTTGCGCTCGATCGCGGCGGCCTGGTGGGCGGCGATGGCGCGACCCACCAAGGCGCCTACGACATCTCGTATCTGCGCTGCATACCGAACATGGTGCTGATGGCGCCCTCGGACGAGAACGAGTGCCGGCAGATGCTCTATACGGCGGCCACGCTGCAGGGTCCCTCGGCGGTGCGCTATCCGCGTGGCGTGGGCAACGGCACGATACCGGCAAAGGACATGTCCGCGCTGCCATTCGGTCGCGCGGTGCTGCGCCGGGAGGGACGCAGCGGACTCGCCCTGCTCGTCTTCGGTACGCTGCTGCATTCACTGCAGACGATTGCCGAGAGGCTCGATGCCACCGTGGTCGACATGCGCTTCATCAAGCCGCTGGACGTCGATGTGGTTGTCCAGCTGGCACGGCGTCATCAAGCGATCATCACGATCGAGGAAAATGCGCTGCAGGGTGGCGCGGGCGCGGCTGTGGCCGAAGCGCTCGCCGCCGCCGGCATTGTTCTGCCGCTGCACTTGATCGGCATCCCCGATCGTTTCATCGAGCACGGTAGCCGCGAGGATTGCCTCGCGCTTGCGGGGCTCGATGCGGCAGGACTCGCGAGACAGATCGAACCCTGGTGGCAGACGCTGCAAGGCGTGCAGCGAACCGGAACTTGAGTCCACAACCTGAGCCTATGGATCGGCAGGACAAATCATGGATGTTGCAGTGATCGCCCCCGTCGAAGATGTCCAATCGCGCGCCGATACCCGGCGCATCCCGATCAACAAGGTCGGTATCAAGGACATCACCCACCCCGTCAAGCTGCGTGATCGCTCGAGTGGCGAGCAGCACACGGTCGCGACTTTCAACATGTACGTGAATCTGCCGCAGGATTTTAAAGGCACGCACATGTCGCGCTTCGTCGAGATCCTGCATGGCGAGCGCGAGATCTCGGTCGAAAACTTTGGCCGCATGCTCGATGAAATGACGCGCCGTCTCGAGGCCGAGGCCGGTCACATCGAGATGACCTTCCCGTTCTTCGTCATGAAGAAAGCACCAGTTTCGGGCGTCGAGAGTCTTATGGACTATCGGGCTACGTTGATCGGCGAGCAGCGTGCGGGCCGCGCGGAGCTATGGGTTCGTGTGGTGGTTCCGGTGACCAGTCTCTGCCCCTGCAGCAAGCGCATCTCGGAGCGCGGCGCTCACAACCAGCGCTCGCACGTGACCATCACGGCCAAACTGCGCGAACACCTCTGGATCGAAGAACTGATCGACATCGCCGAAGACGAGGCGTCTTGCGAGGTGTTCGGTATTCTCAAGCGTCCCGACGAGAAATTCGTCACCGAACGTGCTTACGACAATCCGAAATTCGTCGAAGATCTGGTGCGCGATATCGCGCTACGCCTCAACGAGGAGCCGCGCATCGCGGCGTACACGGTCGAGGCCGAAAATTTCGAGTCGATCCACAACCACTCGGCCTATGCGCTCATCGAGCGCGACAAGGATGCCGCGGCTCACACCGCAAAGTGATCGAAGCCCGCGGCGAGCGCCGCAAACTCTTCGGACGCTAGCCAACGCCCGCCGCGGCGTAGCTGTACGACGTTCGCAGGCTCAGTGCCCCCAGCGGGCGCGAGCTCACCAATCATCGAAATACTTTCGCGGGCAGCGAGCTCGTGCAGGCGTGCGCGCTGCGCCTGCGGCACCGTAAACACGAGCTCGTAGTCATCACCGCCCGCAAGCGTATAACGCAACGCCGCTTGCTCGGTGACACGCTGCGCAGCGACAAGTGCCGACAGCGCCGCCGAGTGCGGCAGCCGCTCGATATCGACGATGGCTGTGCAGCCGCTCGCTGCGGCAAGCTTGCCCACATCGCCGAGCAGTCCGTCGGAGATATCGATGCAGGCGCTCGCGAGCTCGCGCAAGGCCGCGCCAAGCGCGAGTCGGGGCGTTGGAAACTCGAAGCGTCGACGCAGCTGCTGCGCGGCCTGATCAAGCGCGAACGTCGTGCGCGGCGCCGCAGGCAGACGGATCGTCTGCTGCAGCAACGCCAAACCTGCGGCCGCCTCGCCGGGCGTACCGGAGACGCAGAGCAAATCGCCAGGCCTACCCCCTGTGCGCCGCAATCCTTGACCCTGCGGGACAAAGCCCAGCACTTGAACGCCCAGCATCAAGGGTCCCCGCGTCGTATCGCCACCCACGAGGGCGACCTGGTGTTCGCGGGCAAGCGCGCCGAAACCTGCCGCGAATTCTTCGAGCCAGCGCTCATCGACCGACGGCAGCGTGAGCGCCAGCAGACTCCACGCGGGCACGGCGCCCATCGCGGCAATATCGCTCAGGTTCACGGCCAGGGCGCGATGCCCGACCGAACGTGCGGCCGCTCCCACGGGAAAATGCACGCCCTCGACCAAAGTATCGCTGACCGCAACAAGATCGAAGCCCGGAGGCGGACGCAGGAGAGCGCCATCGTCACCGACCCCGAGCAGCACGTCGTCGCGGGCGATGCCAAGTTCGCGGAAATAGCGATCGATGAGTGCGAATTCACCGAGCGGCATGGACACCCTGCGGCTCAGTGTTCCAGAGGACGCAGGGCTCGCGCCGCGCGATCGAGCACGGCATTGACGAACTTGTGCGCGTCGGTCGCGCCGTACTTGCGGGCGAGTGTCACGGCTTCATTGACGACGACACGCCACGGTACATCGGGGCGCGCCGCAAGCTCGTGCACGCCAATCAGCAACACGGCATGCTCCACTGGATCGAGTTCGGCGGGCGGACGATCGACCCACGCGGCTAACTGCTCATCGAGTGTCGCGCGCGATTCGGCGATCACGCGCACGATTTCGTCAAAATATTCACGGTCGGCGCGGGCCATATCTTCTTCGACGGCGAACTCCAGCAGCACATCCTGCCAGGGTGCCTCGTTGAGCTGCAGCCGATAGAGCGCCTGCATGGCGAGCTTGCGCGCCACCGAGCGTGCTCCCGAACGCGTACCGGAGCGCGCGCCCGATCGACCTGCCGAGCGCTCGGCGGGGTCGCTCATCGGCGGATCTCCTGCAGCAACTGCGCCATTTCGAGCGCAGCCTCCAGCGCCTCGCCACCCTTGTCGAGTCGGGCCGGGTCTGCGCGCTCTGCGGCTTGTGCGGGTGTCTCGACGGTGAGCACCCCAAAGATTACCGGCACGCCGGTTTCGAGGCCCACGTTCATCAGCCCGCGCGCGCACTCTCCGGCGACATAGTCGAAGTGGGGAGTATCGCCACGGATGACACAGCCGAGCGCGACGACGGCAGAAAACTTTCCGCACAGCGCGAGCTCGCGGCAGGCGAGCGGCAACTCGTAGGCACCGGGAACCCGTCGCTCGATGAGGCGATCCTCTCGGCCGCCATGACGCCGCCAGGCCGCAGCTGCACCATCACGCAACTGCGCCACGATCGGCGCATTGAAGCGCGCCATGACGAGCGCGACCGAGACTTTGCTTGCATCCAGCACGGGCGCTTGCCCAAGTACGACGGGATCGCGGGAGTCGATTTTCATGTGCTGCTGTCCACGTAACTCGCCACTTCGAGATCGAAGGCCGAGAGGCCATGCATCTGCTTCGGTGCCGAGAGAACCCGCATGCGACGCAAGCCGAGATCTTTCAATATCTGTGCACCAATGCCATAGGTACGCAGCACCGGCGCGCCCTCGCCGCCGGATCCTGCATTGCGCCCCGCTTCGAGTGCGCGCACTGCATCGGCGAGTTCGCGTGGCGACTCACTCTCGCGCAGCACGATCACCACGCCACAGCCTTCCTGCACGATGCGGGTCATCGCCGCGCGCAGCGTCCAGCGACGCGACCGGCCGGTGATACCGACGACATCGAGCAGAGTATCGGTCAAGTGCACACGCACGAGCGGCGCGGGCGTCGCCGACAAATCGCCGTGCACCAGCGCGAGATGCACATCGCGATGCACATGATCCTGATACGCAAGCAGACGAAACTCGCCGACTTCGGTCTGCACGGTGCTGTCGGCGATCCGCTCGACCGAGCGTTCCGTCTTCAGTCGATAGCGAATGAGATCGGCGATCGTGCCGATCCGCAGCCCATGCGCACGCGCGAATTTTTCGAGGTCGGGACGACGCGCCATAGTGCCATCGTCGTTCATGATTTCGACGATCACCGCCGCAGGCTCAAGACCCGCAAGACGCGCCAAATCACAGCCTGCCTCGGTATGCCCCGCGCGGGTCAGCACGCCGCCGGGCTGGGCCATGATCGGAAAGATATGGCCGGGCTGGCGCAGATCCTGCGGCTTGGCATCTGGGGAGACGGCAGTGCGCACGGTGTGCGCACGATCATAGGCGGAGATGCCGGTGGTCACGCCCTCGGCCGCCTCGATCGACAACGTGAAGTTGGTGCGATGCTCGCGATGCGTATCGCTCACCATCAGCGGCAAACGCAACTGACGACAACGCTCTTCGGTGAGCGTGAGACAGATGAGACCGCGGCCATGTCGCGCCATGAAGTTGATGTCTTCGGGCCTGACCTTGGAGGCTGCCATCAGCAGGTCGCCCTCGTTCTCGCGATGCTCGTCGTCCATGATGACGACCATGCGCCCCGCGGCAAGATCGGCGAGGATATCTTCGATGCGATCGAGCTTGCCGCTCATCGGCTTACCTCGGGCGATACTGGCGTGCTCGCCGTGAGCAGACGCTCGACGTAACGCGCGACCTGATCGATCTCGAGATTGACCCGTCGACCGACGCGATACTCGCCGAGCGTGGTCACGGTCTGCGTGTGTGGAATGAGATTGACCGAGAAATCGGCATCGCCCACGTCGTTGATGGTGAGGCTGACCCCATCGATGGCGATCGAACCTTTGCGCGCCACGTAACGCGCGAGCGCAGCCGGACAGCCGAAGCGCATGCGTACCGAGCGTGCATCGGCGACGATGTCGAGCACCTCGCCGAGACCATCCACATGACCCGACACGAGATGTCCGCCGAGCGGGTCACCGGCGCGCAAGGCGGGCTCGAGGTTCACGCGGCTGCCCACCTCGAGCGTACCGAGCGTGGTGAGCGCGAGTGTTTCATTGGAGACATCAGCAGCGAAGGACTCGGGGGGCAAGAGATCGAGCGCGGTCAGGCACACGCCGCTGACGGCGATGCTGTCACCGGGCTGCGTGCCCGCGAGCGAGAGTCGTTCGACGGCAATGCGGATCCGCAGATCGCCGCCGCGGCGCTCGAGTGAGGCCACGCGGCCCACGTCCTGCACGATTCCGGTGAACACGCTCGCTGATCTCCGATTGGGCCGCCTCAGCGGCTCGGGCGCAGCATGATACGGATATCCGGACCGATCTGGCGCAGATCCTGCACCTGCCAATGCGCGACGTCGGCCAGCCGCCCAAGAGGTGGCAGATGGGCGAGCGGCCTAGCATCGGGACCAAGCAGTTTCGGCGCGAGATAGAGCACGAGCTCATCGACGAGCCTCCGATCGAGCAGCGCGCCCGCCAAGGTCGGACCTGCCTCGGTCCAGATCTCGTTGAGGCCCGCTCCACCCATCCAGGCGAGCGCCGCCTCAAGGCTGAGCTGCCCTGCGGCGTCGGTGGCGATGTACTCGATGCGTCCAGGTAACGTCTCATGGCGGTGCTCAGGCTGCGCCAGCGCGCGTTGCCGCGAGGCCGACAGCGCTGCGGCAAGCCGAACGATCTCGCCGCTCGTGCCGAACAGCCGCGCCGAGCGAGGGATGCGCAGATCGCGATCGAGGATCATTCGCCACGGCAGACGTGGGCGCGACAGCGCGTCTGCCTTGCGCGCATCGTCCGCATCGCGCACCGCATCCACATCGCGCACATCGAGGGCGGGATCGTCGGCGAGCACGGTGGCGCTCGTCGAGAGAATCGCCGCGCTCTCGGCGCGAAAACGATGAACGTCAGCGCGCGCCTCGGGCGAGGTGATCCAGCGACTCTCGCCGCTTGCGAGCGCCGTGCGCCCATCGAGACTCGCCGCGAGCTTCAGCCGCAGCCAAGGTCGACCGGATCGCATGCGCTTGAAGAAACCGAGATTGAGTTCTTCGCCTTCGGCCGCAAGCAGACCAACGTCCACCGCGATTCCCGCAGCACGCAGTCGCGCCGCGCCGCTGCCATCGACCCGCGGATTCGGATCACCGCAAGCAAAGATCACCCGCGACACGCCCGCCGCGATCAGCGCCTCGGTGCAAGGCGGCGTACGACCATGATGATTACAGGGCTCAAGGGTCACAAAGACCGTCGCACCGCGGGCAAGTTCGCCCGCTTCGCGCAACGCAAAAACTTCGGCATGCGGTTCACCGGAGCGCTGGTGCCAGCCTGTGCCCACGATCTGCTGATCGCGCGCGAGCACGCAACCCACGCGCGGGTTCGGCTGCGTGGTCGCGGCACCGCGAGCGGCAAGTTCAAGCGCAAGGCGCATGGCGCGCTGCTCGAAATCGCTCCAGCGATCATCGCTGCGACCCTGCTCGAGGCTATGGCTAGTCACGCTTGCCACCTTTATCAGGCTTCGTCTCGCGGCGCGCCGCGGGATCTTCACCACCCAGCAGCGAAAGTTGCCCGGCGAGCGGCTCGCGACGACGACGCGTGCGCAGTTTGTCGACCTCGTCGCGAAATGCCTCGACGTCCTGAAAGCTGCGGTAGACCGAGGCAAAGCGCACATAGGCCACCTCGTCGAGGTGACGCAACTCGTCCATCACGAACTCGCCCACCTGCCGCGAGGCCACTTCGCGCTCGCCGAGACCGCGCAATCTTTGTTGAATGCGCGCCACCGCAGCCTCGATACGCTCGTGCTCGACCGGTCGCTTCTGTAGCGCCTTGTGCAGTCCAGAGCGAAGCTTTTGCTCGTCGAACGGTTGTCGGCTGCCGTCGCTTTTGACGACCAGCGGCATGACGAGTTCGGCAGTCTCGAAGGTGGTAAACCGCTCGCCGCATTGCAGGCATTCGCGACGCCGGCGGATCTGTCGACCCTCGGCCGCAAGCCGCGAGTCGTTGACCTTGGTCTCTTCGTGGCCGCAGAAGGGACAGTGCATGGCGTCGTCCCGTCAGGCTTGCGGCAACTCGATCAGCGGGCTGCCGCGCCGGTCCCGGATTGCAAACGAGCCTGCGACGACTCGTAGACCGGAAACCGACGGCAGAGCGCGGTGACCTGTGCGCTTACACGGGCGATCGCCGGAGCGGCGCCCTCGGCATCGAGCACATCGGCAATCAGATCGGCCACCTGCGTGACCTCGGCTTCCTTGAAGCCACGAGTCGTGCAGGCCGGGGTACCGATCCGAATGCCGCTCGTGACCATCGGCGGTCGCGGGTCGTTGGGCACAGCGTTCTTGTTGACCGTGAGGTGCGCAGCACCGAGCGCGGCATCGGCGTCCTTGCCGGTGATGTTCTTGTCGGAAAGATCGATGAGGAAGAGATGATTATCGGTTCCGCCCGAGACGATCCGGTAGCCGCGCTGCTGCAAGCGCGCACACATGGCGCGAGCATTGGCAACCACCTGATGCTGATAATCCTTGAACTCGGGCTGCAGCGCCTCGAGGAAAGCCACCGCCTTGGCGGCGATCACATGCATCAGCGGACCACCCTGCGTACCCGGGAACACCAAAGAATTGAATTTCTTGGTGAGCTCGTCATTGGCCCGCGCAAGGATGAGCCCACCGCGCGGCCCGCGCAGCGTCTTGTGCGTGGTCGTGGTGACGACATCCGCGTAGGGCACCGGGTTCGGATACGCGCCCGCAGCAACGAGCCCGGCCACGTGCGCCATGTCGACATGCAGGTAGGCGCCCACCTTGTCGGCGATCGCGCGGAAGCGGGCAAAATCGAGGAAGCGCGAATAGGCCGAAAAGCCGGCGATGATGAGTCGCGGCTTGACCTCAAGCGCCTGCTGTTCGAGCGCGTCGTAGTCGATCTCGCCGTTGTCCGAGCGGATGCCGTATTGCGTGGCATTGAAGATCTTGCCCGAAAAATTGACCTTGGCACCGTGAGTCAGGTGACCGCCGTGATCGAGGCTCATGCCGAGGATGCTGTCGCCCGGCTTCAGCATCGCGAGATAGACGGCGGCATTGGCCTGCGAGCCCGAGTGCGGTTGCACGTTGGCGTAGTCGGCACCGAAGAGTTGCTTCGCGCGATCGATTGCGAGGCGCTCAGCCACGTCGACGAATTCGCAGCCACCGTAGTAACGCTTGCCGGGGTAACCCTCGGCGTATTTGTTGGTGAGCACCGACCCCTGTGCCTCGAGCACGCGTGGGCTCGCGTAGTTCTCGGAGGCAATCAACTCGATGTGATCTTCCTGACGCGCAAGCTCGGCACGCATCGACTGCGCGAGTTCGGGATCGAAATCTTCGATGGTCATGCGGCTCGAGTACATCAGCGGGGCCTCAACATGCGGGGTGTGCGAACGCGGCGTATTCTAGCCGAAGAGCCCCTCGACCGCGGCGTTCCAGCCCGCTGCAATGTTCTGCCGGTTGTAGCCTCCGCCGCCCGTAGCCAGCACGCGACCGTGTCCCAAGCGCTCGGCCAATTGCGTGAGGTCGCTTGCCGCGCGGTGGTGCGCCGCGGCCGAGAAGGCAAGATGCGTGAGTGGATCACCCGCGATGCTGTCGGCACCGCACTGCAGCACGATGAACTGCGGCGCGAAGTTTTCCAGATGTTGCAATACCTCGCGCCATGCAAGATCGAAGGCCGCGTCATCGGCACCCGGCGGCAGCGGCACATTGAGTTTGGTACCCGCGGCCGCACCCTTGCCCCGCTCGAGGGCGCTACCTGTGCCCGGATAAAGGAAACGTCCATCCTCATGGATGTCGGCGAAGATCAGTTGCGGGTCGCTCTCGAATCCGTAGTAGAGCCCATCACCATGATGGGCATCGATGTCGACGTAAGCGATGCGCGAAAGACCGTGATGGCGGCGCAGCCACTCGATGGCGATGCCGCAATCGTTCAAGGCACAAAACCCGGCAGCGCCACCGCGCGCGGCGTGGTGCAGTCCGGCAATCGGCACGAAGGCCCGCCGCGTACGGCCCACCATGATGGCCTCGGCCGCCGTCAGCGTCGCACCGACGACATCCGAAGCGATCTCGAACACGCCTTTGAATGCGGGGGTATCGCCCCCGTCGAGGTAGCCCTGGCCGCTGGTCGAGCGACTGCGGATATAGGCGAGATAATCGGGATCGTGAAACAGCTCGAGTTCTTCGAGCGTCGCCATGCGAGTGCTCTCGATCGCGCAGCGTCGCGCGAGGCCACGCCGCTCGAACTCGCGCAGAAACGCGCTCTGCCGGTCTGTTCCCCAAGGGTGACCGTTGGCAAAGCCGTAGCGGGCGAGCCGCTCATCGGCGATCACGAGGACCTCGGACATGATGCGATCGAGCCTAGCACAGGCCATAATGCCTGCCCTTTTTTCCACCCCCTCCGCCCCCATATCCCTCGCATGGCTCAATACATTTACACGATACTTCGTGTACCTGTAAAATCAATGACTTGCCGAGTATGTGAATCTAATGTGAATGTTTTATGAGTAAGCGATAACGATCACGAAAAGGTCGAGTCGCTACCAAAGTGAGCAAAAAACAAGGCGAAAAACCACACAAATCTCCCACACTTTTCTACTCGAATCCTACGCTCTTTGTCTGCGCCAACACGGATCTCTCATGCCAACGAGATACCCATCTCCGTGACCTCGATCTTCGACGAAATAGGTAAGCGAAATCGATGGGCGTTTATGTCCATCAATAGGAGTATGTTGCGCAAAAACACCCACCTTATTGCATAAAGACTACCCCTATCTGAGCCTTACCTCGTAACCAAGAAAAATTAGGAAACCTGTGGTTACAGATAAATACTTGCGTGAGTACCAAGACACGCAATGTATCCAATCTTCCTGCTAATGGCGCTGAAGTAAGGCGTCAGATTGACGCATGGCTACAGCAATTTGATGGCGAGATCACGCACTTCGTGACACTGACCTTCGACCCTAAGCGTATTGATGCCTACATCAATGGCTCAGGCAAGAAACTGAATCGCCACGATCCTGAACTCGTGAAGTTCTATCAGCGAAGCATGAAGCACTTTCTGAATCGTCTTCAGAAGTCCTTCTATGGGAATCTTGCTCGTAAAGGTCGCTCACCTCTCCTATTCGTCCCTGTACTCGAGGGGCTGACGAAAGACGAAATCCCACACTACCACTGCTTTATGAGAGTGGATGCGGATCGTAACAACATCACTCAAACCATCGAGGCATGTTGGGAACGAGTTCAATTCGCAGGAAGACAAACAGATGCTCAGGCTTATCGTGATCGCGGATGCCTGACTTATGGAACCAAGAACGCACTATCACTACATCGTGAGAGTGTGGATTGGCTCAACATACAAATGCCAAAAGCGATCAATCAGTCCTGCTGAACGAAGTTTCCTAGACTGACGGCGACAGGGGCGTTTTGAAGAACGCTTCAATGGCTGAGTATTGTCTATAGGTTTTTACCTAAATCATTCACCAACACTCACACTCCAAACACTATCCACACGCTGTCTCAATCATCTTGAAAGACATTGGAAGAAAACAGCGAACGAGCGGGGAAGCGAACGAAGTGAGCGTTACGAGCGAGTGAGCGTGTCTTCGAAGAAGACACCTAATAGATCAATGCAAGTGTCGTTTCACACGACAATTATCTAGTACTCACTAGCCAATAACAGAACCCACAATCTATCTTGATATGAGCAATAGATCGTCATTTCGTCTAATGGGAAGTCGGTGTACTCGATGTGTTGCTCACAGATGACCTGATCATTCCCGTCATCTAGAACTAAGTTCGCGGTCTTTCC
>JBILGD010000062.1:0-14649 GCA_044351225.1 Steroidobacteraceae bacterium | reverse complement strand
TCGTTATGACACGTGTTGGCGGTGGTTGCTGGAGCGGGAGGACAGTCCTTGGTACGGGTCAGTGAAACTGTACCGACAGGCTGCCGATCGCGACTGGAAGCCGGTTCTCGAGAAAGTTGCGGGGGACTTGCGGGCGCGCGCCGCTCACCGCGCCGCGAGTTCGATCGACTTGGCCTGAGCGGAAGCGATCTCGGCTGCAGAAAGTTCCGAGCCGACGAGCTCGCGCCGCCATACCGCGTCCGAGTGGCCGAGACTCGCGGCAACATTCAGCCATGAATATGCGAGCACCAAACGCTCGGTGCGCTGAGCGTCGCGACGAGACGCTTTTGCGACGCGTGGTGCGAGGTCCCGCAGCAGCATTTGGGAAAAATTGAACGCGGCCGAGGCGTCGCCACGTCGTGCGGCTTTTTCGAAAAGCGCCATCGCCGCGTCGCGATCTGCGGGGACGCCAAGTCCCTGATCGAGCATCACCGCAAGGTTGTTTATCCCTTCGGCCTCTTCCTTCTCCGCCGAGGCTCGGAACCACTTCACGGCAGTGACGACGTCTTTCGGGACGCCCTCGCCAGCCTTATACATCAACCCCAAATTGCTCATCGCTCGCGGGTGGCCAAGTTCGGCAGCACGGCTCATGAGCTCGACAGCGCGACGGTTGTCCTCGGGGACGCCATCGCCCTTGTCGTAAAGCACACCGAGGTTATTGAGTGCCGCGGCATCACTCTGGCGGCTCGCTAGTTCGAACCATCGCGCCGCTTCGCGTGGGTCACGCACTACGCCGATGCCGTCCTTGTACATGATGCCAAGGTTGGTCTGAGCCACCGCGAGACCTTGTGCGGCGGCCTTGCGATACCACTGCACGGCGAGGGCCAAATCAGGCTCTGTGCCGAGTCCCTGCTGGTAGAGCCAACCGAGTTCGTTTTGGGCTTTCGCGTCCCCGTACTTGGCGAGTAACCGCCACTTGTCAAAGGCCGTCGCATAGTCGCCTTTACGGAAGGCTGCATCGCCGTCCTCAAAGCGAACGCAGCCAGTCAAAATGAAAAGGACGCTGACCGCTAGTAACAGGGCCGGAAAAAGACGGCTATTCATGACACCGCGGAGTCTAACCCATGCATTTGTCGGCTGCGTATACTCGCCGCCCATGCTCAGTCTGTATCTGGCCGCCGCCGCCGCTTTCCTTGCGACCGTAGCGCTCGCGTTCCTGTTGCGGCCGTTGGCGCGCAGTTTTGACTTCGTGGACCGGCCCGGGGGTCGCAAGTTGCACGCCGGCGAGGTGCCGGTGATCGGCGGTATCGCAATGTTTGTCGGGCTCGCACTCGGGCTTTCTCTCTTGCCCGATTCCGTGCGACCCACCGCGAGTTTTGGCGCCACCGCGTTTGGATTCGTCTGTCTTGGCTTGCTTGACGA
This sequence comes from Steroidobacteraceae bacterium, assembly GCA_044351225.1. Taxonomy (GTDB): domain Bacteria; phylum Pseudomonadota; class Gammaproteobacteria; order Steroidobacterales; family Steroidobacteraceae; genus UBA964. The sequence goes on along the minus strand of JBILGD010000062.1, from coordinate 13,248 downwards.
TCGGCTTAATCTCTCGTCCGTGCTACGCCTGCTTGTGCAGGTCGGTGCTGTGCTGGCGATGGCGATCATCGGCGAACTTGGCGTGTATTACGTTGGCGCACCCTTCGCTTTGGGCACCACCATTTTCGTGCCGGAAGTTGCGCTCTTCATCACCGTGATGCTGGTCGTGGGTGCCGTGAATGCGGTGAACATGGTGGATGGAATCGATGGTCTGGCGGGTTCCCTGGGGCTGGTTGGCCTGATATTCGTGGCGGGTGTTGCGTTCATGGGTGGCAACGCCGAGGTGTTGGCTGTGTCGGTGGTGCTGGCCGCAGCCGTGGTTGGATTTCTGGTGTTCAATCTGCCTATTGGGTTTAGTCGTTCGCTGCGGATTTTCATGGGTGACGCCGGCAGCATGCTGCTCGGTTTTTCGTTGGCGTGGATGATGGTCGCGCTCTCGCAGGATCCAGCAACGCTGGTCGCACCGGTCACTCTACTTTGGTTTGTGGCGGTACCTATTTTCGATTTGGTATCCACCGCGGTCGGTCGAATGCGGCGAGGGGTGTCACCGATGAGTGCAGACAACACTCACCTGCATCACCGCTTGATGAGTCGTGGGTTTTCCGCGCGCAGCACGCTCGCCGTTCTAGTCGCCCTAGCGGTAGTCTGGGCGCTCGTCGGTGTCCTACTCGAGGTGTACGTACGTGCTCCCGAGTGGGTTTCATTGATAGCGTTCGTTGCCGCGGGTGCGGTGACCTCGCGGGCACTGACAGGGCAACCTGCACCAAAACCAGCGAAAGTCGGCTGAGCGGTTTTTTCGACTGCAGGCAGTCGCCTTTACTTGACGAGCACTACCGGCACGGGCGAGAGGTGAACAGTTTTTTGCGCGACTGAACCGATCAAGGTACCGGCCAGCGCGCCGCGGCCGTGGGTACCCATGACGATTTCGGTAGCGGCTTTTTCGACGGCGAAATCGCAGATGATCTTGCCTGCATCGCCCACGCTGATGTGCGGGGTCGCCTCGAGGCCGTGAGCCTTGAGTTGCTCGGCAGCCGGCGTGATCGCCTTGGTGCCTTCCTCGCGGTAATACTCCTGCAGGCTTTCCTGACTCACGAAGAGTTTGACGTTCACGGTGACGATCGGCGCCTGCACGTTGAGCAGATGCAGTCGCACCGGCTCGCTGCTCGATTTGACGCGACGCGCGACATAATCGATGGCGCGCGCGGAGTATTCGGAGCCGTCGACGGGGATGAGGAGCACTTGCATGGTCAGTCTCCCTGCTTGTTCGTATTGACGTTGCTGGCGAGGTCGATGGGTTTATCTGCGGAGGGCGGTGCGGGTGCGCGGCGGCCAAGGAGTTTGCCGAGCGCGACCACGAACATGGCGCCGACCACGGCCGCGGCGTAATGCGCGGTATTGCCAAAGTCGGTGAGCCACGGCTTGAGAACCACATCATCGGCCAGCATACCGCCGCCGATCCAGCCGAGCAGCGCCGCGCCGAAGAGGATCACGCCCGGGAACCGATCCATCAGCGTGAGCACGAATTTGCTGCCCCAGATGATGATGGGGATGCTGAACAGCAGGCCAAAGATCACAAGGCCGAGACTGTCCTTGGCGGCGCCGGCGATGCCGATCACGTTGTCGAGGCTCATCACGGCATCGGCGAGCACGATGGTCTTGATGGCGCCAATCAGGTTGGCGCTCGCGTCGATCTCGTGGCCGCCGTCCTCATCCTGCGGCAGCAGTAGTTTGATGCCAATCCAGAGCAGCAAAACGCCGCCCACGATCTTGAGGAAGGGGACCTTGAGAAGTTGCAGGGCAAAGAAAATGAGGATGACGCGCAGTGCGACCGCGCCGAACATACCCCAGAATATCGCCTGCTTGCGCTGCGCCTCGGGTAGCCGTCGCGAGGCGAGCGCGATGACGACCGCATTATCGCCACCCAGCAGGATGTCGATCATGATGATTTGCCCGAGGGCGATCCAGAACTCTGGTGAGCCAAATTCCATGGGCCTAGTTTACTCTCTAACACCTTGAGCCGGAGGGTCTCATCGCTGCACGCAGCCTCTCGCCAATCGGTAAAATGCCGCCCGTGGATAAAACCGCAAAAACAGGGCTGACGGCGGGCGAACGCCGCGAAGTCATCGATCGGCGCGTCTCCGTTGCGCCCATGCTCGATTGGACCGATCGGCATTGCCGCTATTTTCTGCGCGGATTTTCGCCGGACCTGCTGCTCTACACCGAGATGGTGACCGCCTCGGCGATCCTGCGCGGCGATCGCGAAAAGCTGCTCGAATATTCCTCCGCGGAACATCCCGTGGCGCTGCAGCTCGGGGGCTGCGAGCCCGATTATCTTGCGGCCTCCGCGCGCTACGGCGCGGATTGGGGGTATGACGAAATCAACCTCAATTGCGGTTGTCCCTCGGATAAAGTCCAGAAGGGTGCTTTTGGCGCCTGTCTGATGAACGAACCGGAACTAGTCGCCGATTGTGTCGCGGCCATGTGCGAGGCCGTCGATTTGCCGGTCACCGTCAAAATGCGTATCGGCACGTTGCGCTCGAATCGGCGTGATCTCGATGAGGCCGTGCAGCGTTTTGATGAGACCGATTACGACAAGCTCTGTGATTTTCTGGTGGCCGTGCGTGGGGCAGGTGCGGATTGCGTGATCGTGCACGCGCGCCGCGCGGTGCTCGGTAACTGGTCACCTGCCGATAATCGGGAAATTCCGCCGCTGCGTTACGACATCGTGCGCCGACTCAAGGAAGATTTTCCCGATATGCCGGTGGTTTTGAACGGCGGTCTGAAGACCGTCGCGCAATCGCTCGAGGCGCTCGAGTGGTCTGATGGCGTGATGCTCGGGCGTGAGGCGTATCACCGGCCGATGGTCCTCGGTGAGATTTATGCAGCGCTTGATCAGCAAGTCTGTGCCCTGGAGCCCGCCTTGGTTCGTAAGCGCTACCGGCCGCTCTCCGTCGCCGAACACTTGGCGCGCATGGCCGAGTACGCCGAACGCGAGATGATGAAGGGTGAGAGGTTGCACGCGATCACCCGTCATTTACTGGGACTTTTAAGCCATACCCCCGGAGCGCGGGAGTATCGGCGGATACTGTCGGAGGGGGCGCGCGAATCGGGCGCCGGGCCGGAGCTTATTCGCCGTGCGGCGAATTTGGCGGTGGGCGAGGCGGCCTGAGACCCCGTATGGCAAACTTCCAAAACGGTAGGAAAGTGCCGGGCGGACTCGTGCGGCGCCAAGGGGATGGGTTGTGTGTCGACGTAAGGGCCTCGTTCAGCAGGTCGTTGAAATCTTGGTTGTGGCGTTGTTTCTCGCCACCGGGTCTGCGGGATCACTGACGGCAGTTGCCAGCCCCACAACCAGTATCGAAAGACCTCAGGCCGCACTCTCCGATCTTGATGCGCTGCGCTACATCGCGAGTCACCCCGACCTGATTCAGGCGTTCGGCGCTGACCCTCAAAAGGGTCGCAGCCACTACGAGACCTGGGGAATCAAGGAAGGACGTCGGATCACCTTCGATCCGGTGAGTTACCTCGCTCGCTACTCCGATCTACGCGCGGCCTTTGGCCAGGATCAGTTCGCGGCGACGCGGCACTACATCGTGTTCGGGTTTCAGGAGGGGCGAGTGGCTACGCCTCTGCCGCCGGTCGAGCTCGATTTCTCGGTGGCGACTCCGGTTGTACAGGCTGGCACTACGGTCACCTTATCTTGGACCTCCACGCACGCTACGGCGTGCATCGCCTCAGGCGCGTGGACGGGGGCGCAAGCACTCAGTGGTCAGACGACCCGGGTAGTCAAAGAAACGGGTCGTGTCGACTTTGTGCTGGAGTGCACGGGCGAGGGCGCCGGCGCAAAAAAGACGGTCAGCGTGACGGTCACCTACCCGTTGTTCGCAACTTCATACGAGAACCGACACAGCATCGGTTTCGATAAGACCCAAGTGCCGCGCATCGGGGCGCTCACTGTGAAGCGTGACGAAGACGAGGGCGACAGTGAGGAGCGGATCGTCACCTTCGGGGATTTCTTGCAGCAAGGCCGCATGGGCGCATTCGTATCGGTTAGTCGATCGCGCAACGTTTATGGTCTGAAGAACATCAGCGACAGTCCAAGCAAGGCGTATTTTTTGGTGCAGAACGACCAAGGCGCCTGGATCGATCACAGCACCGAACTCTTTTCGTCGGCGGCAGATCGGGACACCTGTGTCGGCGGCGCGATGGCACTGACTGCCGACTTCAACAACGACCGCAAGCCCGATGTCTTCGTCGCCTGCGAGGGACTGGGCCCGTGGATAGAACTGCCGAATGGCGAGCATCTGCCCACGCATCCGAAGTTCCGCGAAATTCACACCTCGAATCAGGTGTTATTTCTGAGTACCGCAGGAAAAACCTACCGACGCGTCGAGGTGCCCTTGCGGATTCGTGGTTCAAGCGCCACTGCTGCAGATCTCAACCGCGACGGCAACATCGACATTTTATTGGCCAATGGCTATGTCGCACAGGGTGACACGAGTACGCCGATCGTACTTCTTGGCAAGGGCGATGGCAGCTTCACTCGGGTCGACAATCTGATTCCGACCGCCCGACAGCCGAGCGATCGTCACGTCGGCAACGACATCGGCTGGATTCACTATCTCTACCTCATCCCGACCGCCGGAAGACTGGATCTCGTGATGACGGGCGGCAACGGTGCGGTGTGGTTCAAAGGCGAGGGCGCAAGCTTCGACGCGTGGTCCGCCAAGACGACGGCTTGGCCGATTTCACCGCGGACCGGGCAGCGCTATTGGCCGTCTGATCTGGTACGCACGGGCGACGGGTTCTATTTCACCGGCAGCACCGGTATCAAGAATGGCACGGAGTGGGTGCTGCTCAAGATCGATTTTGAATCGCGTCACACCATTATTTTTCCGACGTTGGTCAACGATTTCAGCGCGTGGCAGCCGCAGTCTTCGCAGGCGAAAGTGGCTTCTGACGGAGCGATCGTCGGCTTCACCGCAGCCTGCAATGCGGCGCTTACCGGCATGTGCGCGATGCGCATTACCCGCGATTCATTGCAGACGCTCTCCGATAGCGACGCCCTCAAATATATCGCGAGCCAACCGGATCTGATTGAGGCATTCGGCGCAGACGCCGCGAAGGGACGGGCTCATTACGAGCAGTGGGGTGCTCGTGAAGGGCGGCGTATCACCTTCGATCCGTTGATCTATGTGGCGAGTCATCCGGACTTGATTCTCGCATTCGGCGCGGATCAGGAAGAAAACGCCACCAAGCACTACATTAACCACGGCTATCGGGAACGTCGTGTCACGGCGGCCTTTGATCCGCTGCGTTATACGGCAAGCCATGGTGATTTGCTGCTCTTCGTGGGCTTCGATACGGTTGCCGCGACGCGTAACTACATCATGTTCGGCTATGCCGAGGGGCGGCAAACAACCTTCGATGGACTTGCGTACATCGCCAGTCACGGCGACTTGATCGATGCGTTCAAGACCGACGTGCTTGCGGCGATCAACCATTACATCCGCTACGGCTATCGTGAAGGTCGACGGATCACCTTCGATGCGCTCGCTTACATCGCGAGCTTCGCGGATCTGATCCAGGCTTTCGGTACGGACGTCGTCGCTGCGACAAAGCATTACATCGAGGCAGGTTATCGCGAGGGCAGGCGGATTGCCTTCAGCGCCGCCGCCTACCTCGCGAGTAATCCGGATCTGCGGCAGGCTTTCGGCACAGATACCGCCGCCGCCACGCGACATTTCATCAATTGGGGATTCACCGAAAAGAGACTGACTTCGGCTGCACCGAACTCGCCTATCACCCGATTGGACGCGCATCGATTTCTCGTGCAGACGACCTTCGGACCCACGGAGGCTGATATTCGGCGTCTGCTCGAATATGGGTATTCGGCGAATGCCTATGAGCGTTGGATTGACGAACAATTCGTCAAACCGATGTCGCTGTCTTTGCCGGCGACGATTGCCGCAGTGCCGAAGCCGCGCCCGGACAATTTCAACCCGGACTTCGCCCACAAGGAACGCAAGGAGGTCTGGTTCAAGAACGTGTTGTACGGCGAGGATCAGTTGCGTCAGCGCGTGGCGTGGGCGCTCTCGCAGATCATGGTGGTCTCGGGTACGGGTGCGCTGTTTCAGCGACCGTGGGCGACAGCGGATTACTACGACATGCTGGTGCGCAACGCCTTCGGTAACTATCGCAGCTTGCTCGAGGACGTGACGCTGCACCCCGCGATGGGGGTTTATCTCTCGGCGCTCGGCAATCAGAAAGCTGTTGAAGGTACCAACCTGCGTCCCGATGAGAACTATGCGCGCGAGATGATGCAGTTGTTCAGCATCGGTCTCGTACAGATCAATCCCGACGGCAGCAGGAAGCTGGATGCACGGGGTCAGCCTATTCCAACGTATGACCAGGACACTATCGCCGGGTTTGCACGAGTGTTTACTGGCTGGAATTGGCAATGTCCGTCGCGCTGGCACCCCCGCAATGACTGTGCCTGGGGTGGCTCGTCGAATGATTATTTTCCCGAGGACTCGCCGCGGATCGAGGATTTCAACCAGACCCGTCCGATGAAGCTTTTTGAGGATCGCCACGAGTCGGGCACCAAGCAGCTACTGAGGTATCCGGGTGTCGCCTTGCCAAATGGCGTGATTCCCGCGGGGCAGGGCGGCGTCAAGGACCTGAAGGATGCGCTCGACAATGTATTCAATCATCCGAACGTCGGGCCCTTCATCTCGAAGCAACTCATCCAGAAGCTGGTGACGAGCAATCCTTCACCCGATTATGTCCGTAGAGTCGCGCAGATCTTTGACAACGACGGTCGCGGTGTCCGCGGCAATCTTCGTGCCGTGGTTAAGGCGATCCTGCTGGACCCTGAAGCCCGCCCGCCTGCCGAAAATCCGTCTGTGGGCAAGCTCAAGGAGCCGTTGCTGCGCTTGACGCAGTTGTGGCGGGCATACGACGGCCGCACGCCAAGTGGCGAGGTCGGTTTGGCGATGTGGGGTTACGAGTATGGCGGCCCGATGAGTGCCTTTGGACAGAGTCCGCTCGAGTCGCCCTCGGTCTTCAATTTCTTCAGTCCGTTTTACGCGCCACCGGGTGAGATCGCCCAAGCGGGCTTGGTTGCGCCCGAGATGCAGCTCGCGAATGAGAACCTGCATACCGAGATGCATAATTTTTTCTTTGATCAGATCCAGCAGATGTTTCCGCGACCCGTCGGCAGTGCGGTAGCCGTCGAAAGCCGTGACAAGAAAAAGATCTACATGAACTTCGACATTGAACTGAAGTCGGCAGACGACATCGACAAGCTGCTCGATCTCGTTGCAGATCGGCTGCTCGGGCATCACACGATGCTGCAGCCTGAGACCAGAGCCGATTTTCGGGCGCAACTCGCGCGCAACGTCATCAATATCGACCTCGTCTCCAACTCGACTGTCAGTCGAGCCGATCATTTGGCGGACCAGCGTCGTTGGCGAATTCTCGATGCGCTCTATCTAGTGTCGACGTCGCCTGAATATGCGGTGCAACAGTGAGGACTCTGGGCATGACACCACGTCGATCCTTCCTCAAGGCGGTCGCAGCGGGCGGCGTGGCCTATGCACTCGGGCGAACCGCCAACACCGGCTTCGCACAGATGACTGGCGTCGGCGGATTTTCCGACTACAAGGCGCTCGTCTGCGTTTTTCTCTTTGGCGGCAATGATTCGTGGAACATGCTCGTGCCGACCAGTGCGGCCGAGTACAACGCGTATGGGCGCTCGCGTGGCGCGGGTACGTCCTCCAGTCTCGCCGTCGAGCGGGCGGGGCTGTTGCCCATTTCGGTCACCGGGGCGGCCGCAAGTGATCCGACCTACGGATTTCACCCGAACATGCCGGAGCTACGGGATTTGTTCTCCGCCGGCAAGCTTGCCGTGCTGCCGAACGTCGGGCCGCTCGTGCGTCCCACCACCAAGGATCAGTATCGTTCGGCGACGCAGTCCGGGCACGACTTGCCGCCTCAGCTGTTTTCGCATAACGATCAGCAGGACCAATGGCACAGTTTGCGAGGCAAGGCGCTGCTCAATACGGGCTGGGGCGGTCGCATTGCCGATGTTCTGGCCTCGCGCACCGGGTCGCAACAATTGCCGCTGAATGTTTCTTTGGCTGGGCAGACCTTCTTCCAGGCTTCACAGGTCGTCGAGCCGTATGTGCTCGGCAGCGGCGGCGTTAATACGTTCCGCGCATTCTGCTGCGGCGCGAACACCTCCGGCCGACGCCTTGCGGTGGATTCATCGCTCGCCAACACGGTCGCCTCGACGCGCAACAGCTATTACCACCGCGGCTATGCCCGGGTGCAGCAGCGCGCCCTGCGCTATGCCGATCGCCTGAGCTCGGCGCTCGGCAGCGCCCGCGACTTCACAGCGTTGCCTCAATCCGGTACGCAGCTGTCCTGGCTGTCGACGCAGTTGCGGACGGTCGCCAAGATGGTGGCGCAGCGCTCGACGCTCTCCATGTCGCGACAGATTTTTTTTGTCGGTATTGGTGGATTCGATACGCACGATACGCAGCTCGCGGATCACCCGAAGTTGCTGACCGATATCAGCAAATCGATCAAGGCGTTCTACGATGCGATGGTCGAGATTGGCATGGAGCGTCAGGTGACCTTGTTCACACAGTCAGACTTCGGTCGTACGTTGACCTCCAATGGTGATGGATCCGATCACGGTTGGGGCGGCACGCAGCTCGTCGTTGGTGGCGCAGTTCGCGGTGGTCGGCTTTACGGGGATTACCCGATCCTCGAGATCGGCAGTGCGCTCGAGATCGGTGGAGGCGTGATGATTCCCACGCTCTCGAGCGATCAGTATGCGGCGACGCTCGCGAGTTGGTTGGGAGTCAGTGCCGCCGATCTGCCCGCAGTCGCGCCGAACGTTGTGAATTTTTCGTCCCGAGACCTCGGCTTTATGGTGTGAGGTATCGAGGGGTCGTTACAGGCGTACTCCGCCACACACAACTCGCCGATTTCTATCGCGTCCCCCGCATTGCCTCGATAACTTTGGCTATCTTTTTCAGATGGCTAGAGGAATTTCTCGATGAAGCGAGGCAATACGCGCAGTCGTTTTTCGCAAATTGTCAGCATGCTGACAATTCCGGTTTTTCTGCTGGGGTGTTCGATCCCGTTCCGTCCCGGGCCGGTTGAAGGCGCTGCGCCGCCGCGACTGATTACGATTGATGGCAAAGCGGGTTGGGACAATCCTGGCGCTTTCGGGCCAGTACCGGCAGAACTACAGGCCACGGGGGATGAGGTCTGCTCGAGCCTGAATACTGGTTGGCGAACCTATCGCGCGACGGGCTATCACTCGCGCGCGCAGGATGTGGACGGCAATGCTTTCCCGCGTGGGGCGTATTTTTGTAAATAGTCGCGCAAGTGGAGCGGAGAGCCGGCTTGTGGGCCTAACTGTCTCGCGATATCAAGGTCACGCGATATCAAGCCGCGTCGCGACCTCTTCGCCAATAGCGAGTGAGCTCGTCAGGCCCGGGCTCTCGATGCCAAACAAGCTGACAAGGCCTGGCAAGCCATGCGAGCTCGAGTCGTCAATGCGGAAGTCTGGCTGCTTCTCACTCGGCCCGTGGATCTTTGGTCTGATACCCGCATAGTCCGCAGTCAAAGAATTCTCTGGCATGCCGGGCCAATAGCGCCGCACACTGGCGTAGAACTCGCGCGCACGCGTGGGGTCGACCGAGTAATCGACTTCGTCGACATATTCGAGATCAGGGCCGAATACCGCTTGACCGTCTAGGGTCTTGCGGTAATGCGTGCCGAGCGCGCCGGGTATGGGCGTCGGGTAAACGAGTCGATCGAAGGGCGCCCGACCATTCAATTTGAAGTACACACCTTTGCCGAGGTAGCGCTGCGGGATCAACGCGCTGGGAAATCCCTCGATGGCCGCCGCGACCGACTGCGCCTCAAGGCCGGGAGCGGTGATGAGATGGCGGGCGGTGAGGGTCGTCCCTGCGGCCGCGGCATCGCTGGTCTGCACTCGCCAACCACCGGCTCCGAGCGCGTGCGCGCCGACGAACTTGGAGCCACAGACCACGAAACCGCCGCGGTTTTCGATCTCGCCGCGCAGTGCGAGCAGATAGCCATGCGAGTCGAAGACGCCGGATTCCTCTGACAACACGGCGGCCACGCAATGCACGGCGGGTTCGAGCGCATGCGCCTCGTCGGCACCCAGCATGCGCAGGCCTTCGACGTCGTTGAGTTCACCTTGGGCCAACAGTTTCTCGATGGCCGGAAGTTCGCTCGAATCGGTGGCGACGATCAACTTGCCGCACTTCCGGTAAGCAACGCCATGCGTATCGAGAAAGGGATAGAGTCGACGTCGACCCTCGACGCAGAGGCGGGCGCGCAGCGAGCCGGTTGGGTAATAGAACCCTGCGTGGATTACTTCGGAATTGCGCGAGGAGACGCCTTCGCCGATCCGCGGACCAGACTCCAGTACGATGACCTCGAGTCCGCGTTGCGCGAGCGCATAGCCGCAGGCGAGGCCTACCGCCCCGGCGCCGACGATGATGGCATCGGCGTCGAACTCTGACATGGTCAGCGCGCTTGTTCTGGCGAGAGCCGCGGCACCGGCCCATCGAGCATGGCCGCCGCGTACGCTGCTACCGCGAAAACCGCTGTCGATTGACGCAGATGCGCAAGATCGATCTGGTCGAGCGTATCGTTGACGGTGTGGTGGATATCAAAATAAGTGGTCGCGTCGAGCTGCGGCGCGATGACCGGAACGCCGAGACGACGCAGGGGTCCAAGATCTGCGCCGCCGCCGGCGGTGTTGTCGCCGAGTTCGACGTCGAGTGAGCGTACGACCTTCTGCATCTGATCGATCGCCGGCCAGTACTGCTCGGGCACGCGTCCGCCGAGCTTCCACACCGGCCCATCGCCAAGGTCGGCTTCCATGGCGAAGGCGTGCTTGGCGACGGACTCATCGCCCTCGGCCGCTGGGTAGCGCGCCGCACCGGAAAGCCCGAATTCTTCGTTCGCAAAGAGCACCACGCGCAGCGTACGCCGCGGCTTTGGGTTCACGCTCGCGGCTGCCCGCGCCGCAGCGATCGCGATCGCGACGCCCGCGCCATCGTCCTGCACCCCGTGACCGACATCCCAAGTATCGAGGTGGGCACCGATGAGCACGATCTCATCCGCGAGATCAGTACCAGGAATGTCGCCGATTACATTGGCCGAGCGCACCTGCGGCAAATCACGCGAGGTCACGCGCATGCGTACCGTCACCTGTTGCCCTGCTGCTTTGCCCTCGGGGCGCGTCTGCGCGATTTGCCGCTCGAGTGCATCGGCATCCGGGTTCGAGATCGCGACCGCCGGGATGCGCGGCGCCGACACGTTGTAGGAGAGCGTGCCGGTATGCGCGATGCGATTCTTGCTGGTGCCGATCGAGCGGATCACGACGCCCACGGCGCCGAGCGAACCCGCGACGCTTGGACCCTCGGTTCGACTGCGCACCGCCTTGCCATAGCCACTGCCGTCGCGGGTGCGTTCGGTCCGACCATTGAAGAACACGATCTTGCCGCGCACCGTACCCTCAGGGAGCGCTTGCAGGGCGGCGATGTCCTGCACCATGACGATGGGCGCTTCGAGGCCTTCGTCCGCGGTGCCGATACTGCCGCCGATGGCGAGCGTGACCATCGAGGTCGGGTAGGGTGCGAGCACATCAAAACTCGCCTCGCCACGAATCCAGCGCGGCACGATCACTTCCTGCGTGCGCACGTTGACGAAGCCGAGATCCTGCAATTTTTTGACGGCCCAAGCGACGCCGGCGCGATCGCCCGCCGTTCCCGCGAAACGCTGACCTACTTCGGTGGTGAGCTCCTCGAGGATTTGATAACTCTCGTCGGAGCGCAGACCCATTTCGCGCACGCCAATGGCGCCCGCAAGCGCCTCGCGCGAGAGGAGTACGGGCGGTGGGCCTTGGTCGGCGGTCGCTGCCGTCGGGGCGGCCGCTGCGGTGCGTGCCGCGGCCTCGGTCGAGGCCTTGCGCGCCGCGCTTTGTGCGAACGCGGGATCGCCCGCAAGACCCGCGAGCGCGAGCCCGACGAGTGCCAGGGCAGCACGACGCGCGATCACAGGCTCAACCCAAACGCTGCTGTAGCGCCTTCACTTGGGCGCGCAGCGCCTCAGGCGTCCGCGAGCCGAACTCGTCGAGATACTTGTCCATGTCGGCCGCCTCGGCGCGCCACTCGTCGTTATTGATGGAGAGCAATTCATTGAGCGCCTGCGGGTCGATCGTGAGACCGTTGAGATCAAGATCGCTCGCGCGTGGCAAGTTGCCGATGGGCGTCTCGATGGCCTCGGCCTTGCCGGCGCAACGATCGAGAATCCACTCGAGCACACGCAGGTTGTCACCGAAGCCCGGCCAGAGGAACTTGCCGTCGGCGTCGCGGCGGAACCAGTTGACGTGATAAATCTTTGGCGGGTGCTTGAGCTTCTGGCCCATGGCGAACCAGTGCGCCCAATAATCACCGTAGTTGTAGCCCGCGAAGGGCTTCATGGCCATCGGGTCGCGTCGCAGCACGCCAGCCTGACCGATCGCAGCGGCGGTCGTCTCGGAGGCGACCGACGCGCCGACCAGCACGCCGTGGTTCCAGTCGCGGGCTTCATAGACCAGCGGCGCCACGCCACGACGACGGCCACCGAACACGATCGCCGAGATCGGCACGCCGCGCGGACTGTCGGCTTCGGGCGCGTAGCGCGGGTTGCGCTTGGCGGACACCGTGAAGCGCGAGTTCGGTTGCGCGGCAGGACCATTCTTCGGGTCGTAGGGACGACCCTGCCAGTCGGTCACCGGCGTGCCGCTCTCGAGACCTTCCCACCACGGCTGATTGTCGGCGGTGAGCGCGACGTTGGTGAACAGCGTGTCGCGCTGGATCATCTCGAAGGCATTACGGTTGGTCTTCGGATTCGTGCCCGGCACCACGCCAAAGTAGCCGGCCTCGGGGTTGATCGCATACAGCCGACCATCCGGCCCCGGATGCAGCCAGGCGATGTCATCGCCCACGGTGGTCACTGTCCAGCCCGGCATGGAGTCGGGCGGAATGAGCATCGCGAGGTTGGTTTTGCCGCAGGCTGAGGGGAAGGCTGCAGCGACGTAGTGCGTTTCGCCTTGTGGGCTCGTGAGTCCGACGATCAGCATGTGCTCGGCGAGCCAGCCTTCGTCGCGCGCCTGATAACTCGCGATGCGCAGCGCGTGACATTTTTTGC
>JBILGD010000060.1:0-14671 GCA_044351225.1 Steroidobacteraceae bacterium | reverse complement strand
TGTCGTTCCAATGCAGGCGCTGCGGCCCCGGGTCCTCATCGACCACGGTCATCACCACGCCTTGCGCGATGAAGTTCCAGCGCGCCGTGGAGGCGCGCAGCTGCGCATCGACCCAACTTTCCTGGCGCGCCCCCAACATGCTGCGACTCTCGTCGAACCAGTTCGGACAATCTTCGACGATGACCCTCGAGCCGCCGCGGCGGGGCGGGCTGGGGCAGGCCTGCGGCGAGCGGTACTGACGCTCATCCAGCATATGAATGGCCAGCAGGTCGCCCAAGCTGCGGGTCATGTAGAGCTGCATGTCGGCGCCGCGTGGCAGGGCACTGCGTGGCAGTGGCATGTGTTCCCAATACGCGCGATAGGCCGCTGCACGGCGCGCGATGAAAGTCGCCTGATCACGGGCGTTTTCTGCTTGATCCGCCGCATAGTCATTGTCGACCTCGTGATCGTCGTGCGTGACCAGCCAAGGGCAGGCGGCGTGCGCCGCGCGCAGCAGCGGGTCCGTGCGATACCAGGCATAGCGCCGTCGATAATCGCCGAGTGTTTGGCATTCGCCGCGATCGTGCTGGCGCACCGGCTTGCCGGTGTTGCCCTCGTAGATGTAATCGCCCAAGTGCACGATGAGATCGGTGCCGCGCTCGAGCATATGTTGATAGGCGTGGTAGTAGCCTTGCTCGAAGTGCTGACAGCTCGCCACGGCGATTCGCATGCGCTCGATTGATTGACCGGTCGCCGCCGCCGTCCAGGTGCGGCCGATCGGGCTCGTGAAATCGCCGGCATGAAAGCGATAAAAGAATTCGCGTCCCGATGGCAAGCCCGCGACCTCGAGATGCACGGTATGTGCATAGCGGGCTTCGCTGCGCGTGACGCCGGCTTGAGCCATGCGTGTGAAGGCCGGATCCTCGGCGATCTCGAAGCGTACCTCGAGATCGTCGCGACCCGAGCCACTGTCGGCAGCAATCGGGTCCGGTGCGAGGCGAGTCCACAACACCATGCCGTCACTCGACGGATACCCCGAGGCGATCCCGAGAATGAACGGGTCACGCGTGAAGCGCGGCTTTCTCAGCCGCGCATGTCCTTGCGCAAGGGTGGGAGCGGCGAAGCCCGAGGCGGCCAAGGCCGTCGAAAGCAGCGTGGCAGAGAGAAAATCGCGACGTCGTGTCATGGCTGCAAAGTCTAGCCGTTTGCCGGTTGCGGCGGCATGGCAGTCCCGCTTCACGGGGTCGCGTGCTAGCGTCACGACCATGTCGATTCGTTCGTTGAGTGACCGCGCCGAGGGCTATGTCACCGAGCTGCCCTATACCCCTGGCTATCACGAGGGTCTGGATCCCGCGTTTGTCACGCGCCGACTGCATGAACTCGGTTTCGCAGCGCCCCAGATTCGGCAGGCCTGCGAACTCGGCTTCGGGCGCGGCATCAATCTTGCGGTGCACTCGGTCGCGGGTACGGCAAGCTGGTGGGGCAACGATCTCCTGCACGAACATGTCGAGGACCTGCGTACGCTCACCCGGGGTCTGACGAATCGCTTGCAGGTTTCGGCGGAGACCTTCGCCGATTTTTTTGCGCGCAACGATCTGCCGTTCTTCGATTTCATTGGTCTGCACGGGATCTGGAGCTGGGTCTCGGCAGAAAATCGCGAACGAATTCTGGAATTCATTGACCGCCGACTGCGACCCGGCGGCGTCGTCTATGTTTCCTACAACGTGCTCGCCGGCTGGCAGGCTGTGTTGCCGCTGCGCGAATTCCTGTTTCGCGAGACGCAGCGACCCGAGATCATCAGTCGACCGCTTGCCGAGCGGATCGAGCTCGCGCTTCAGGCCGCCCAGGCTTACGTGGCCAGCGAGCCCCCGGAGCTCGCCAATGATCCCGAATTCGAACGTCACCTGCGCCGCATTCGCCCTCAACACAAGGCCTATCTCGCCCACGAATACTTCAATCGCGACTGGGCGCCGGTGAGTTTTACCGAGATGGCCAACGCGATGGGTTCGATCGGTCTCGTTCACGCGGGACAAACGACGGGGGGAGTCGTGCGCGCGGCTGATTTCGCTGCCGAGGAGGCGAACGATCAAAGGCTTCGCCGCAGCTTCCGCCGTGATCTTTGGCTTCGACCCTCTGCTGCGGGCACCGTCAGTCGCGACGAGGCGCGCGACGCCGTGGGCCTCACGGCGCGGATCGCCGCAACCTCGGTGCTCAACGATCGGTTGCTGCAGATGGCCATCGACGAGCCGCACTTATCGGTGGTGGCTTCGCCGCTGACGGGCGGGGGCATTGATCTTGGCTGGCGAGGTTTGCTCGCGTTGTCGGCGTGGCGTACGGGCCTGCGCAGACCAGCGGATATTGCGGGAAAGGTCGCCGAGCGGATGCAGGCGCTGACGCAACCGCTCGTGCATGAAGATTTCGTGATCCGCGATGCGCAGGAGATCGCGCAGATCCTGCAGCGCGAAGCACGGGTGTTTTGCGACACGACTGTACCGCGACTGCGTGAGCTGCTGATCGAACCGGCAGGCGGCAATTGAGCGTAGTAGCCCGCGCAAAACCGGTCAATTTCGCGAGTTTCGAGGTGACTCCCGATGGCTGCGTCGCTGCTAGCCTCTCGTGGTCGTTTAATTCTTCTTCACGCGAGGCTCCCGCCATGAATTCGCCCAATGTTTCCGCCGTCATCGATCGTGATGCGCAGACTCACGCCGCGCTCACGCATCTGTCCGGCATCGTGTCGTTTTTCGTGATCCCCTTGATCGTTTATCTGATGCAGCAGGACAAGTCGTCGGCGCTCGCCGAAGCTGCCCGCGAAGCGCTCAACTTCCAGATCACGCTCGCCATCGCCTGGTTCGGCGCACTTGCCGCAGCGAGCATCCTCATCGGCTTTCTGCTCATGCCGCTGATCGCCATTTTCGGGCTCGTGTTCTGCGTCATTGCCGCGGTGGCCACGACGCGCGGCGAGCGCTACCGCTATCCGCTCGCCTTGCGACTAATCAATTGATTGTGAGCGCTGCTAATCGAGCGTGATACTGCGCGGGTCGAACAACAGTCCGTCCTGACCCTCGTTCACATGAACCACCCGGCCCGGCTGTCGCAGGTCGGTCATGAAATAACGCAGCCCATGAGTCGAGACCCCGAGTTCGCCGCAGGGTGGCTCGGGAATCTCATCGGTCGCCGTAATGGCCGGAGGGTCGCCCGCCCGCCACACGACACGCCATCGCCCTGTAGGCAGCCTGCACGCCTCGCTCCACAGCCCGATGCCGCGTCCCTGAACCTACACCCACCGGCACTGATCTGTGGTGCCGGTGCGAGAGCTCTGTGGTTTGGCGGGTCGGGTCGACGCCTCGGTAACGGCAATGCCTGCGAACAGCGCTGCCAAGGCGAGCGCAAGTACGCCAAGAGTTTCAGGTCGCAAGCGAGTCGCGTGCCGCGATCCTGAACGCCTGCGCCGCGGCAAGCCAGAGTGCCGTGAAGATACCGGTGACCCACAGCATGAAGATCATGTCCTGCGCCGGGAAGAGCAGAGCAGCAGCGACCTGCAAGACGGCCATGACGTACAGCGTGGTGGCGAGACCGCGCGCGGAGAGGCGCGTGATCAACGCCCCCGCGATGCCCACGAGCGGGATGCCAAAGAATGCAAGGTTGGCGGGATTTTCCTCGCTGCCGACGATACCGACAGCCAGGTTGGCGAACACCAGTAGAAACATGCCGCAGAGCGTGAGTCCGAAGCCCAGTCGATACGCTCGCTTGTCGCTCAGGATCATTGCCAACTCGTAGCTACCGCACACGGCGAGCAGCATGGAGCCAAAGAGCGCAAAGTCACCGAAGCTCCAGGCCATTTCCGGGGTCAGCAGCGAGGCGACCAACGGCAGCGAAAAAAGCATCGCCGCGCCGATCCAGAGCACTCGGCGAGCGTGCAGGCCAGTCGGCTGCGTGGTGTTTGAAAATCCCATGTGGATATCCTGATCAGAGATGTCTTTGGCGATGCCGCCAATCATCTCCCGCAAGATCCCGCGCTGCAAGAAAGTTACGGCGGTTTAATTAGGTGCCCGTTGCAGCTAACTCATCAATACTGCAACGACGATTGCTCCCGCAACAAAGACGAGCCACGAGTAAAACGCCACGATCTGCCATGTCCTAGGCCAGCCGTCTTTCAGCTCACAGTAGCGCAGGAATTCGTTGAAGTCCGGTCCGCCACGAAGCTTTCGCAAGCTGAGGTAGCCGACAGGAAGGGTGGCTGATAGCAGAAAACCTGTCACCGCGGGCCACGCCTCGTTCTCGTCTACCCCAGCCAGGTAGTAGAAGGAGGTTGGAATGATCAAGCTGCCGAGAAAAAGCCCCGATATGATCTTGTACGCGGTCGCATTGCGTTCAAGCACCGCGTCATCGCTCGATGCGGGCTGATCCTTGACGTGGCGGCGAGCAAAGAAAGACAGCAGTGCGACGCCGACAAAGCTGAGGATCGCCGGTACGAGCAGTTGTTCCAGTTCCATGTGCGTCTCCTCTGTGGGAGGGTTACCCCATCATGTCGTTCGGTCGGAACGATCTAAGTCGCGCGATTTCTTTCCAGCAGTTGATGTAGTCCCTGCAAATCGCCCAGTACCCAAAGATCGGAAATCATCCCTTCTTTGAAAGTGAAAAGCGCAGCGCCTGCCCATTCAACACGCAGTGACGTCGGTTCATAGCCTAAAAATGTCTTGCGATGTATTCCAGAGAACAGCATCTTGGCGAAGGCTTTGTGATCACTGACCACCAAGTCCTGAATGTCGCAGCGATATTCGCCGAGTGCGTCGTGAACGAAATCAACATAAACCGCAAACTCGTCGTGACCGACTTTACTTGGTCCGAGAGAGCCGCGAAACGTGAAATCAGCACAGAGTAGTTTTGGAATCGCTGACTTGTCGTGTCTGTTCCAAATGTCGGCGTAGAAACGCTCTACGAGTTGAGTGGCTCGTTCATTCATCATTGTGGCGCACGATCGTTCTCTAGCGCGCCGAGTCAAGGATGCGCTTTAGATCCGTGGGAATCGGCATTGGCTTGAATGGACTCACGTTGCTACCGCCCGTGTTACCGATCGGTACCAAGCCAAATATCGTTTTTGTTGCTGCGCCGATGATTCGTATTACTTGCCCAAAGAGTTCTCGTAATCTGCGTTGACGAAGAGCCCACACCAACATCAAGGCGTGAACGCGCACGTGCTCAATAGTGGAGGCTTGTCCGAGAATGTGAGCGCGTTCGAGGTGATGGAACTCGGCGTCGTAATCTTGCGCCAGGCGCATGTCGCGCGCCTGAATAAGCTCGGCTTCAACAAAGGGGCGAATACGAGTTCGGAAAGGCATTTTTTCTCCGCGCTCATCACAAAGTTGCTGAAAAGTAGAATAGTCCCGAGTGTTCTACTCGGACAATCCTCGTCGTCAGCCTAACTGATTGTTTTCTTTGGGCGGGAGATGGTCGGGATGAGAGGATTTGAACCTCCGACTCCTACGTCCCGAACGTAGTGCTCTACCAGGCTGAGCTACATCCCGATGCTTCGGTCTCAGGAACTGCGCTCGACCGCGAAGCGAGCGAGGGCGGCAAGGCCTTGTTTGTGCGGTGATTCGGGCAGCGCGCGCAGCGCTGTCAACGCCTGATCGGCCTCGTCCTGAGCGAGGGCGCGAGTGTACTCAAGCGCCCCCGTTGATTCAATTGTGGCGACAATGAGCTCGAGGTGGTCGAGCCCACCGTTCTCGATGGCGCCGCGGATCATGGCGCGGGCGTTCGCATCGGGTGAGGTTTTGAGTGCCTGGATCAACGGCAGCGTGGGCTTGCCTTCGGCGAGGTCATCGCCCAGGTTCTTGCCGAGTTCGTCCGGGTTCGAGCGGTAGTCGAGCACGTCGTCGATCAACTGGTAGGCCGTGCCGAGGTGGCGGCCGTATTCGGCGAGGGCACGTTGTTGGCTCGGGCTTGCCCCCGCGATCACGGCGGCGACCTCCGCCCCCGATTCGAAGAGTTTTGCCGTCTTGCGGTAGATCACCTCAAGGTAGCGCTGCTGAGTGGTGTCCGGGTCCCCGGCGTTCATCAGCTGCAGAACTTCGCCTTCGGCGATCACGTTGGTGGCCTGCGACATGATCTCCATGACGCGCTGAGAGCCGATCGCGGCCATCATCTGAAAGGCCCGTGAATAGACAAAGTCACCGACCAGCACGCTCGCCTGATTGCCATAGACGGCATTGGCGGTAAGACGGCCGCGGCGCCGCGAGGAGCCGTCGACCACATCGTCATGCAGCAAGGTCGCGGTATGAATGAACTCGATGAAGGCGGCGGCGTCGATATGGCTCGAGCCGCGGTAACCGCAGGCCCGCGCCGAGAGCAGCACAATCAGCGGCCGCAGTCGTTTGCCTCCGCCCGAAATGATGTGTTCGGCGACCTGATCGACCAGGGTGACGGTGCTCTTCATGCTGGCCCGGATCACCGCATCGACGGCGCCAAGGTCGGCGTGAACGAGGTCCTTGACGGCTGCCAGCGTATTCACGGGCGGGGATGGTAGCCGAAGCGGCCCGGTATCGGGGCGACGGTAGGGGTTGGGGGTGCCCAAACCCGGTTTGACCGTCCGGGGGTCGGTCAGTAGAATGCGCGGCCTTTTCCGGAGGTCTACATGTACGCGGTGATCGCCACGGGCGGCAAGCAATATCGGGTCGAGGCGGGCAGCGTGCTGCGCGTCGAGAAGCTCACGGCCGAGCCGGGTGCCGAAGTTCAGTTTGGCGAGGTTCTCCTCGTGGGTTCGGGCGACGCCGTCAAGGTGGGCGCGCCGCTGCTCGCGGGTGCCTCGGTCAGCGCTACCGTGCAGCGTCACGGTCAGGGTGACAAGGTGAGCGTCGTCAAGTTTCGCCGCCGCAAGCACTACCTGCGCATGAAGAACCACCGTCAGCAGTTCACGGAAATCAAGGTCACCGGCATCAACGCCGGCTGAACGAACGGAGCACCTCAGACATGGCACACAAAAAAGCAGGCGGCAGTACCCGTAACGGCCGCGAATCGCACAGCAAACGTCTCGGCGTCAAGGCTTTCGGTGGCGAGCAGGTGCTGGCGGGCAACATCATCATCCGTCAGCGCGGTACGCAGTACCGTCCCGGCACCAATGTCGGGATCGGCACCGATCACACGCTGTTTGCACTCAAGAGCGGCAAGGTTCACTTCAAGCGCCGCGGTGCCGAACAGAAGATGTTCGTCAACGTGGTTGCCGACTGAACGGCGCGACGTCAAACGCATCGAAGACCCCGGCCGCGCGCCGGGGTTTTTGTTTGCGGCCACTGCGGCATGCTGTCTGTCAGCATTCACCCATTAACCGCTCACCGAGGAGCAGCCAATGAAATTCGTCGATGAGGCGCGAGTCCGGGTCCAAGCCGGCAACGGCGGCCGTGGCTGCATGAGTTTTCGCCGCGAAAAATTTGTACCCTTCGGCGGTCCGGACGGCGGCGATGGCGGACATGGCGGTAGCGTGTTTCTGCGCGCGGCGCCCGGTATCAACACGCTCGCGGATTTTCGCGTCGAGCGCACCTTCAAGGCCAAATCGGGCGAGGCGGGCAGCGGCAACGATTGTTTTGGTCGCGGGGGTGACGATCTCTATGTGCCCGTGCCGATTGGTACCGTGGTGCGCGACTCGGAGACCGGCGAGCAGTTGGGTGATCTGGTGCGCGAAGGCGACACGCTGCAGGTTGCCCAAGGTGGCAAGGGCGGTTGGGGCAATGCGCGCTTCAAGACGAGCACCAATCGCGCGCCGCGGCAGTTTGGGCCGGGCTTGCCTGGCGAGAAGCGCTCGCTGGAACTGGAACTCAAGGTCATCGCCGATGTGGGTCTGCTCGGTTTGCCGAATGCCGGTAAATCGACGTTGATTCGTGCGGTCTCTTCGGCGCGCCCCAAGGTCGCCGATTATCCCTTCACCACGCTGCATCCGAATCTCGGTGTCGTCTACTGCGGCGAGCACCGCAGTTTCGTGATGGCCGACATCCCGGGAGTCATCGAGGGCGCCGCCGAAGGGGCGGGCCTCGGCATCCGTTTTCTGAAGCATTTGCAGCGCACCGGTGTGTTGCTGCACCTCGTCGATATTGCGCCGCTCGATCCCGATGCCGATCCGGTAAAGGATGCGCGCGCGATCGTCGCCGAACTCAAAAAATTCTCCAAAGAGCTTGCGGCCAAACCGCGTTGGCTGGTGATCAACAAGGCCGACTTGTTGCCGCCCGATGAGGCCGAGAAAAAGGCCAAGGCAATCGTGCGCGCGCTGCGCCACAAGGGGCCCTGGTTCCTGATTTCGGGTGTCACGGGTGCGGGGACCCGCGAACTGACCGAAGCCGTAATGCGTTTCCTCGAGGAACGTGCGGCCGCGGCCGCAAAAGACCCGGATGCCGGATCGTAACCCCAAGGTCAGGCGACGCCTCGCGGCGGGCAAGCTGCGGCTGCGATTGTGCGATCTGCGCAACCTCGGGCCGCGCTCGGTCGCGCTGCTCGCCGGGATCGATATCCACACGCCCGAGGAGCTGCGGCGGCGCGGCGCACTTCAGACCTACCTTGTGTTGCGGCGCTCTGGGGCGATCCGCTCGCTGAACTTGTTGTGGGCGCTCGTGGGTGCACTGGAGCCTTGGCCGGAGGGCCGTGACTGGCGCGAGGTGGCGGCGAGCGATGCGCGTTTACCCTTGCTACTGGCTGTGGACGAGGCCGATGCCGAAGCCCGCCCGAGCGAGCACGAGATCAAGGCAGAACGCGCGAGCGGGATCGACGCCGAATCGCCTTGGGTGCCGGGATTGCCGTTCGAGGTTTCGGCTCGTCGCGGACCGCGACACACCGTACCCAAAAAGAAAAACCGGCCCTGAGGCCGGTTTTTTCAGTGCTTTGGCTCAGCGGTTATTTGCCCGCAAGCTTCTTGAGTCCTGCAGCCAGACGTGACTTGTGGCGCGACGCCTTGTTTTTGTGCACGAGGCCCTTGTTGACCATCGAGTCGACCGAGGAGCTTGCGGCGCGCACGGCGGTGGCAGCGACCGACTTGTCGCCCGAGGAAATGGCCTCTACGGCCTGCCGGACCGCGGACCGCGAACGGGAGCGCAGCGCGACGTTGCGGGTGCGATGCTTGACGGCTTGACGGGCGGCTTTTTCGGCAGACTTGGTGTTGGCCACTTAGGATTGCTCAGGGGTTAAAAAAGGGGCGTATTTTCGTGGCGGGACGGGGGGTTGTCAACGCCGGTGGGGTCCGCTCCGGTATAGTTCGCAGGTTCCGGGCCAAGGAGGGCTGCCGCCCCGCGGGGCCGTTGGCGGTCCGGTCATCCTCATGAGTCGCGCGATCTTCAAAAGCACCTCCGTGGTGGGCATCACCACGCTGCTCTCCCGGGTCACCGGGTTGCTGCGCGACATGGTCTATTCGCAAAGTTTTGGTGCGGGCACGCTGATGGACGCCTTCTTGGTGGCGTTCAAGATTCCCAACTTTTTGCGACGTCTGTTCGCCGAGGGTGCGTTCTCGCAATCCTTCGTACCCGTGATCTCCGAGTACAAGGTACGACGTGACCCTGCGGAGGTTCGCGCATTGGTAGGCGGTGTAACCGGAACGCTTGGCGGCGTGCTGCTGGTCGTGACCTTGATCGGCGTGCTCGCCGCGCCCGCGATCATCTTCGTCTTTGCACCGGGGTTCACGCAGGAGGCGGGCAAGTACGAGCTTGCCGTCGAGATGCTGCGCTGGACTTTTCCGTATCTGCTGTTCATTTCATTGACGGCGCTGTTCAGTGGCGTGCTCAATAGTTACGGGCGTTTCGCGGTCCCGGCCTTCACCCAAGTCGTGATGAATCTCGTGATGATCGTCTTTGCGGTCGCGATTGCCACGCACACCGACAACCCCGGCGTGACACTCGCCATCGGCGTATTCGTTGCCGGACTCGCGCAGGTGCTCTTTCAGCTGCCCTCGGTAGCCCGTCTCGGCCTGCTGGCCTGGCCACGCTGGCAACCGGCGGCCGAGGGTGTGCGACGGATCGGCAAGCTGATGCTGCCCGGAATCTTTGGTTCCTCCATGGCGCAGGTGAGCTTGCTGCTCGATACGCTCATTGCTTCGTTCCTCGTCACGGGCAGCATCGCCTGGCTGTACTACGCCGATCGACTCATGGAGTTCGCACTCGGCGTGTTCAGCATCGCGCTCGCAACCGTCATCCTGCCGCGACTCTCGGCGCAGCACGCCGCCGGCGATGCGGAGCGCTTTTCGGCGACCATCGATTGGTCGCTGCGGCTTGTGATCGTGGTGGTGGTTCCGGCGTCGGTGGGCCTGCTGGTGCTGGCAGGGCCGATCACGGCCACCATTTTTGGCTATGGGGCATTCTCGGATCGCGATGTGCTGATGACGCAGTACGGGCTGATGGCGTATTCATGGGGGCTGATCGGCTTCAGTCTGGTCAAAGTTCTCGCACCCGGCTATTTCGCCCGTCAGAACACCCGCACGCCGGTGCGGGTCGGGTTGATTGCACTAGGCGTGAACATGTCGTTGAACCTGCTCGTGGTGCTGCCCGCGCATTACGCGGGATTTGCCACGCCGTTCGTGTTGCTCGCGACCTCGACCTGTATTTCCGCCGCCGTGAACAGCGTATTGCTCTGGCGTGGCTTGCGACGCGAGGGCGTCTATCGTCCCTCGTCCGGCTGGTCGGCACTGCTGCTGCGTGTCTTGCTCGCAAACTTGACGATGGCCTTGGTGCTCGTGTCGCTCAATCCCTCGCTCGAGACCTGGCTTGCCGCGACACCACTGCAGCGTGTGCTGCAGTTATCCGGATGCATTCTGGCCGGCGTGTTGGCCTATGCCTTGGCACTCGTTCTGTGCGGGCTGCGGCCCGTGCATCTGCGCAACGGGCAAAACTCTTGATGCGCTCGGCGCTTGCTCTGCGTCTGCTGCGCGGTACCCATCGGGTACCGGCGGATTTGCGTGGCGGTGTGGTGACAATTGGCACTTTCGACGGCTTGCACCGCGGACATCAGGCGTTGATCAAGCGGGCGGTCGAGCTTGGACGTGCGACGGGTCGTCCGTCGCTCATGCTGACCTTCGAACCCATGCCACGCGAGTTTTTGCACCCCGAGGCACCGCCCGCGCGCCTTACCAATCTGCGCGAGCGCTGGCGCCTGCTTGAACGTAGCGGGCTCGATGCGCTCGTGCTGCTGCGCTTTGACCATGCGCTACGAGTGCAGGGCGGCGCGCAGTTCCTGCGGCGGCTGACCGATGAGCTCGAAGTGAGCGCGCTTGTGGTCGGTCACGACTTTCGCTTCGGCCGCGCGGGTGAGGCCAACACCGAGTTTCTGCTTGAGGCGGGCCGGTCACACGGATTCACCGTCGAGGTCATCGATGCCGTGACGCAGGGCAGCGACCGGGTAAGCAGTAGTGACGTGCGTGCGGCGCTCTCGGCGCGCGACTTGTCACGGGCGGCGCGCTTGCTCGGGCGTCCGTACAGCATGCGCGGCCGGGTCGTGGCGGGTCAGCAATTGGGGCGCACATTGGGCTTCCCTACCGCTAACATTCGCTTGCGTCGGCGCAAGCTCCCGCTCGGCGGGATTTTCGCGGTGCGCGTGCACGGGATCGGCGAGACGCCCTTGGGCGGCGTGGCGAGCCTTGGCACGCGACCTACGGTGGGCGGTGTAGAGCCTTTGCTCGAAACCTTCGTGTTCGATTTTTCGGGCGACCTGTACGGTCGCGAGCTCGAGATTGAGTTTGTCGCTCACCTGCGCGACGAGCTGCGGTTCGAGAGCGTGGAGTTGATGGTGATCCAGATGCAGGTCGATGCGCGCGAGGCGCGCCAATGGGTGAAGGTGTCGTGACGGATTACAAGCAGACAGTGAACCTGCCGCAGACAGACTTTCCGATGAAGGCGGATCTTGCCGCGCGCGAGCCCGGGCTCGTTGAACGATGGCAGCGTGAGGACACCTACGGACAACTTCGGGAACTCGCGCGCGGACGTCCGCGCTTCGTGCTGCATGACGGCCCGCCGTATGCCAACGGCACCATCCACATCGGCCATGCACTCAACAAAATATTGAAGGACATGATCGTCAAGGCGCGCACCCTCGATGGGTACGATGCGCCGTATATCCCGGGCTGGGACTGTCATGGTCTGCCGATCGAGCTGGCCGTTGAAAAAAAGCACGGTCGTCCGGGTCAAAAACTCGACGTGAACGCCTTTCGCGCCGCCTGTCGCGCTTTTGCCGCCGAACAGATCGAATTGCAGCGCACCGATTTCAAGCGCCTCGGCGTGCTCGGCGACTGGGATCGCCCCTATCGCACCATGGATTTCGCCTACGAGGCGCAGCAGATCCGCGCCTTCGGCAAGATCGTGCGCAACGGGCATCTCTACAAGGGCGCGAAGCCCGTGCACTGGTGCCTCGACTGTCGTTCGGCGCTCGCCGAAGCGGAGGTCGAATACGAAGACAAGATTTCGCCCGCGATCGATGTCGCCTTCACGGTGGCTGATACCGCCGACTTCGTGAGGCGCGTGGGGCTTGCTGCGGAGGCGGTGCCCAGCGCCAAGGGTGTGTCGGTCGTCATCTGGACGACAACGCCTTGGACGCTGCCTGCCAATGAGGCGGTGGCGCTCGGCGCTGCCCTCGATTACTCGTGGGTATCCATCCCGGCACAGGGCGATTTCCCGGCGCGCGAGCTCGTGCTGGCGAGTGAACTGCTCGCCGGTATTGCGGCGCGCTACGGCCTGGACGCCTCCAGTCTCGCGATCCGCGCGACCTTCAAGGGCGAGGCGCTCGAGGGGCTGAAACTTGCGCATCCGTTCCTCGACAAGCAAGTCCCGGTAATCCTCGGCGACCATGTCACGCTCGATGCGGGCACCGGTGCGGTGCACACAGCACCGGCGCACGGTCAGGAAGACTTTGCAGTCGGTCAAAGATATGGCCTGCCGGTCAAGAACCCGGTCGGCGGCGACGGGCGTTTTCTCGAAGGCACGCCGCTCGTGACCGGTCTCAAGATCGACGAGGGTGGCGCGCAGCTCATCGAGCGGATGCGCGAGAGTGGCGCGCTCGTCAAACATGCCCCGTACAAGCACAGCTATCCGCATTGCTGGCGGCACAAGACACCGGTGATTTTTCGTGCCACGCCGCAATGGTTCATCAGCATGGACCAGAAGGGCTTGCGTGCTCATGCGCTCGCTGACATCAAAAAAGTCGACTGGACGCCTGCCTGGGGCGAGCAACGTATCACAGGCATGATCGAGAACCGGCCCGACTGGTGCATTTCGCGGCAGCGCACCTGGGGTGTGCCGATCACATTGTTCGTGCACAAGGTGACCGGTGAACTGCACCCGCAGACATCGGCACTCATCGAGCGTGCCGCGGATCTCGTCGAGCAGGGTGGCATCGAGGCGTGGTTCGCGCTGAATCCGGCCGAGTGGCTGGGCAGCGAAGCCGATCAGTACGACAAGGTCATCGATGTCATGGACGTCTGGGCGGATTCCGGTCTCTCCTTCGAGTGCGTGGCGGCGTCACGTCCTGAAATCGCCGGGCCGGTTGACCTCTACCTCGAGGGATCCGATCAGCATCGCGGCTGGTTTCACTCCTCGCTGCTGATGTCCGAGGCACTCAACGAGCGCGCGCCCTACAAGGGGGTGCTGACGCACGGCTTCACGGTCGATGACAAGGGTCGCAAGATGTCCAAGTCGCTTGGCAACGTGATCGCGCCGCAAAAAGTGATGCAGAGTCTCGGCGCCGATGTGCTGCGCCTCTGGGTCGCCTCGACCGATTACGCCAACGAGATGAGCGTCTCGGACGAGATCCTCAAGCGCATGTCCGACAGCTATCGGCGCATGCGCAATACCGTGCGCTTTCTGCTCGGCAATCTCGCGGGGTTCGATCCGGTGGTCGACTCGGTCGCTGTCAATGAAATGATCGCCCTTGATCGCTGGGCGCTCGCACGCGCACGCCTGCTGCAGCAGGAGATCATCGAGGCCTACGGCAGTTACCAGTTCCATCTGGTGTATCAGAAGGTACACGGGTTCTGCGTCACCGAACTCGGCGGCTGTTATCTCGATGTGCTGAAGGACCGGTTGTACACGACGCCGCCACGTAGCATGGCGCGTCGCTCGGCACAGACCGCGATGTACCACATCGTGCATGCGATGGTGCGCTGGCTTGCGCCCATCCTTTCGTTCACTGCCGAAGAAATCTGGTCGCATCTGCCGGGGCGTCAGGAGTCCTCGGTGTTCCATGCGCTATGGCACGTACTGCCCGAGACACCCGTCGACTCGATCGACTGGGACGCGTTGCTCGCGCTGCGCACCGAGGTCGCGCGTGAACTTGAGCGGCTGCGCGAAGCAGGCGAAATCGGCTCGGGTCTTGAGGCCGAGGTCGAGATTGCGTGTCCGTCGGCCGAGCTTGAGCGTTTCGCGGCGCTCGGCGAGGAGCTGCGGTTCTTCTTCATCACCTCGACCGCGCGGGTGTCGCGCGATGATTCGGTCGCGACCCGGACCGTACGCGTCAAGGCGACGAGTGCGCCCAAGTGCGTGCGCTGTTGGCATCGGCGCGACGATGTCGGGGCGGAGGCCAGCCATCCCGAACTCTGCGGTCGATGCGTGGTCAATGTCGCGGGTGTGGGCGAAACAAGACGATTCGCATGAAATCTTTCGACTGGGAGTGTTTGGCGTGAGTCTGACGGCGCTTCGCGAATCGATCCGCAGCATGCCCTCGCGCGAGTGTGGCTGGC
>JBILGD010000059.1:0-14795 GCA_044351225.1 Steroidobacteraceae bacterium | reverse complement strand
CGTATGACGGGGGTCAGGTGGTCAACGCCAATATCACTTACCTTGCTGCACCGCGCACAGGTGGTGCGCAGGTGGCGCTGAGCGAATGAGGCTGGCTACTGAGCCGAACGCGAGGCGCGCGATGCCTAGCGCGAGATGCCGCGCTGACGATAGAACCGCCACAGCACGGCACCGATCACCAGAGTCCAGCCGAGCACCAGCCAGCCGACTACACCATCGAATTGCGACAACAGAAAGCGATTCGGATTCGCCTCATCCGGGCGTGAGGTCTCGCGCAGAAAGGCGATGATCCATACCCAGCCTGCGTGCAGACCGATGCAGGCGGCGACGTTGCCGGTGAGCGCCCTGACCATGCCGAGCAGAACGCCAACCGCGAACAGCGCGAGGAACGCATCGATGATGTCGAGCGGCGTCGCAAAATCCGCGAGCGTGCCAAGCACATGTCGCAATCCGCTGTCAGGACCGAGTTCTTCGACGGGAATGCGGTAACGCCCGACGAAATGCAGCGCGGCGTAGAGCAAGGCGGTGAGCAGAATCGCCGTGCGTGCGCCGGCTTCGCGAGCGATCCCGGTGTGCATGGCGCCACGCAGGAAGGTCTCTTCGATCAGCGCCACTGCGATGCCGGTCGCGAGTCCACTCGCTGCGAGTCCGGCGATGAAACTCGCATCGATGATCAGCCCATCGCGTAGCACACGCAGATCGAGCGTGAGCATGATGAGGGCGACCGGCAGCATGGTGGCGACGCCAAGGGCGAGACCGAGGCCTGCCTCGCGCAGGAACTCGGCTCGCGGCAAGCCGTAACCGAGGCTTGCACGATCGGCGAGTTGCAGGCGCCGCGCCACCAGTACGAACGTGATCAGCAGCGTCAGCATGCCGAGTCGATTGGCGACACGATGGAACTTGAGGTCGAAGGTCGGCGTCAGCAGGTCGTACAAGGGCCAGGCCAGCGCTGCCATGATCGCGAAGCCGAACACGAAAAGACCGATGAACCAAAGAAATGACCGCATGCGTTCTGCGACTCAGTGCAGCGTGGCGGGATAGCGGACGGGTTTCAGGCCTTCGCGCTCGAGCATGGCGACGACGCCTTGCTCGCCGACCAGATGTAGTGCGCCGACCACGACAAACGTGTCGCCATCCTGCTCGAGCAACGCTTTGATGGGCGCGATCCAGTTGCGGTTGCGACGCTCGACGAGATCGGCATAAAGCCGCGGCATTTCACGATAACCCTCAAGCAGCAGGGCATCGAGAGCGCGCAGATCGCCGGCACGCCACGCCGCATAGAGTTCATCGACGGTATCGGGCATCTCGCCGATATCTTCGAGCGTCATGTCGAGCAGTTGCAGCTGCTCATCCATGGGCAGGGCATCGAAGAGACCGATCTGAAATTCGGGCGTCTCGAGCCCGGCAATAGGCTTTCGATCGCGCGCTGCAAGGTCCTGCAACTGCTTTTCCACACCGATCTCGGGGTCGAAGCCGAGTCGTGCGTATTCGAGACTGGTTAGCAGAATGGCGACGCCCCAGGGCTCGAGTGTGGCGGCAAAGCTTTCGGGGACCTGTACGCGCGCGAGCAGCGTCTGCAGTTTTTGCCAACGCGCCTCGCCCGTGATCATTGGGAGGCTACGTGCATCGGCAAAAGTCGCGAGGCGCAACATCAGCTGCGCGGTGTATTGATCGTCGATGTCGTCCGCGTCGATCTCCATCACGAGCGACTCGGATTCTTCGTAGGCTTTGACGATAGCCGCGGGCAGGGCAGGGCGCTCACGGCGCAGAAGATGCATCGAGCCGGCAATGAACACCGAGCCCCGCGGCCCCTGCAGTTGCCAGACCAGTCCATCGGTTTCATTGGCGCGCAGCGGCAGACTGCCAAGCCCGATCGACAACAGCAGAGCGAACCAAAGGCTGCGACGCAGGCCGGCTAGGACTCCAGGCGAGGGAATCGGTGCGCAAGTCATGACAACCATCCGACCGTGGTGTCGATACGGCCATCGTCATGCAGCGTGAGTCGTCGGAAGCCCGGTGGCAGTACATCGAGCTCGAAGTCGCGGGCACCGGGACGAAACTGCACGCAGGTGGACGGCGTCGCCATCAGCTGCACCTCGCCCTGTGCGCTACGACGCCGACTCTCGAAGGCCTGATGCGCATGGCCCCAAAGAATACCGCGTACCGTGGCGTGGCGATCGATGATGGCGAAAAATTCCGTGGCGTTGACGAGCCCGATTTGATCCAGCCAGTGACTGCCGAGCGCCACCGGGTGGTGATGCAGCACGACGAGAGCATGCCGACCCGCAGCGCCCGCAAGTGCGGCATCGAGCCGCTGAAGTTCGCCATCGTCGAGCCGGCCCTCGACAGCGCCCGGCAGCAGCGAATCGAGCATGATGACCCGCCACGCGCCGAAGTCATGATGCCCGTCGTGGCGAAAGGGTTCGCCGGCCAGTGCCTCGCGCAATAATTGCGCGTCATCATGATTGCCCGGGATGCAGAGCACGGGACGGCCGCAGGCGGCGAGTTCCCGTTTGATCCAGGCATAACCGTCCGGGTCATCGTGCACCACATCGCCGGTGAGCAGCACGACATCCACCTCGGCTGACAGTGCCGCGCGCAGCACGGCACGGAACGAGTCGAGCGTGACCACGCCACGCTGACGGCCGTGAGCATCGCCCACGAGATGTGTGTCGGTGATCTGCAAAAAACGAAGGGCGGTCATGACGCGATCGTAGCGCCATGACCGCCCCGTTGTCAGAGCGATCGTCCGTCGGATCCGCCGATCAGTAGCGGTAAGCCTCGGGCTTGTACGGACCCTGCTTGTCGACGCCGATGTAGCGGGCCTGCTGATCGGTGAGTTCGGTGAGCTGGGCGCCAAGCTTCTTGAGCTGCAAGCGTGCGACTTTCTCATCGAGGTGCTTGGGCAGCACGTACACACCCACCGGATACTTGTCATGGTTCGCCCACAGTTCGATCTGCGCGATCGTCTGGTTGGCGAACGACGAAGACATGACGTAGCTCGGATGACCCGTGCCGCAGCCCAAGTTCACGAGCCGACCCTCGGCGAGCAGCGTGATGCGCTTGCCGTCGGGGAAGATCACGTGATCAACCTGGGGCTTGATGTTCTCCCACTTGCACTGCTTGAGGGAGGCGCAGTCGATCTCGTTGTCGAAGTGACCGATGTTGCAGACGATGGCCTGATCCTTCATGTTCTTCATGTGATCAAAGGTGATCACATGGAAGTTGCCGGTGGCAGTGACGAAGATGTCGGCCTTGTCCGCCGCGTATTCCATGGTGACGACGCGATAGCCTTCCATCGCCGCCTGCAGTGCGCAGATCGGATCGACTTCGGTGACCCACACCTGCGCCGAGAGCGCGCGCAGGGCCTGAGCCGAGCCCTTGCCAACATCGCCGTAGCCGCAGACCACGGCGACCTTGCCGGCGATCATGACGTCGGTGGCGCGCTTGATGGCGTCGACCAGCGACTCGCGGCAACCGTAGAGGTTGTCGAACTTGGACTTCGTGACCGCGTCATTGACGTTGATCGCCGGGAAAGCGAGCGCGCCGTCCTTGGCCATCTGGTAGAGGCGCTTGACGCCGGTGGTGGTTTCTTCGGTCACGCCGCGGATCTTGCCGATGCGGCTCGAGTACCAATGCGGGTCGCGCTTCAGGGTTTCTTTGATCGAGGCGAACAGGAACTCTTCTTCCTCGCTACCGGGGTGCGCGAGCACCGAGAGGTCCTTCTCGGCCTTGGTGCCAAGGTGCAGCAGCAGCGTCGCATCGCCGCCATCGTCGAGGATCATGTTCGAGTAGCCGCCGTCCGACCACTCGAAGATGCGGTGGGTGAAGTCCCAGTATTCCTTGAGTGACTCGCCCTTGTAGGCAAACACCGGCGTGCCGTTGACGGCGATCGCCGCCGCGGCGTGATCCTGTGTCGAGAAGATATTGCACGAGGCCCATCGCACCTGCGCACCGAGCGCCTGCAGCGTCTCGATGAGCACGGCGGTCTGAATGGTCATGTGCAGCGAGCCGGTAATGCGCGCGCCACGCAGCGGCTGGGTCGGGGCGTATTCCTCGCGGATCGCCATGAGGCCGGGCATCTCGGTCTCGGCGATGCGGATTTCCTTGCGGCCCCAGTCGGCAAGCGAGAGGTCGGCGACGTGGAAGTCGCCCTTGGTGGCAGGCTTGATTACAGCGTTCATGTCTTCGGGTCTCCGTTAATCTTTGATGGAAGATTGACGGGCGCCGTTGACTGAATGTGGCCGTCCCGCGAGCCTGGCATCGGCCAACCCGATGCTGCAGCGCCCCTCGCGGAACGGGGATGGAAATTATGCCTTGCGACGCCCCTTGCCGCCGAGTCCGGCATCGGCAGCGAGGGCTGCGGCCTTGTCGGTGCGTTCCCAGCTGAATTCCTTCTCCTCGCGGCCGAAGTGACCGTAGGCTGCGGTCTTGCGGTAAATCGGTCGGGCGAGACGCAGCATTTCGCGCAGACCATAGGGCGTGAGATCGAAATGACGGTCGACGAGGGCGGTCAGTTTCTCGCGCGAGACTTTGCCGGTACCGAAGGTCTCGACCATCACCGAGGTCGGCTTGGCCACACCAATCGCGTAGGACACCTGTACCTCGCAACGCTCGGCGAGACCCGCGGCAACAATGTTCTTGGCGACATAGCGCGCCGCGTAGGCGGCCGAGCGATCGACCTTGGAGGGATCCTTGCCGGAGAACGCGCCGCCGCCGTGGCGGGCGAAGCCGCCATAGGTGTCGACGATGATCTTGCGCCCGGTGAGACCGCAGTCGCCTACCGGCCCGCCGATGACGAAGCGTCCGGTCGGGTTGATGTGGTACTTCGTGCCTTTGTGCAGCCACTTTTTCGGCAGCACAGGCTTGATGATCTCTTCCATGACCGCTTCGCGCAGCTTGTTGGTCGAGACGTCGTCGCTGTGCTGCGTCGAGAGCACTACCGCCTCGATGGCGACCGGCTTGTCGTTTTCGTAACGCAGGGTGACCTGACTCTTGGCGTCCGGACGCAACCAGGGGAGTTTGCCCTGCTTGCGCACCTTGGCCTGCCGCTCGACGAGCCGATGCGAGAGCGTGATCGCCGCCGGCATCAGTACATTCGTTTCGTTGGTGGCGAAACCGAACATGAGGCCCTGATCGCCCGCGCCCTGTTCGCGGGGATCCTTGCGGTCAACCCCCTGCGCGATGTCCGCCGACTGTTTGCCGATGACGTTGAGGACGCCGCATGAAGCGCCGTCGAAGCCCATGTCGGAGGAGTTGTAGCCGATGTCGAGCACCGTTTTGCGCACGATCGCTTCGATATCGACCCAGGCGTTGGTGGTCACTTCACCGGCGACAATGGCGACGCCCGTCTTGACGAGGGTCTCGACCGCAACCCGGCAACGCTTGTCCTTCTCGAGGATGGCATCGAGGATGGCGTCGGAAATCTGGTCGGCGACTTTGTCCGGGTGACCCTCGGAAACCGACTCGGAGGTGAAGAGATAGCTGTTGGCCATGGCGCACTCTGGAAAAGGACAAGAAAAACGGGCGCGAATTATAGCGCCCGTTCGCCGGCCGAGCGTCGCGAGAGGGGTGTTTTTCGTTGAAAAAACCGGCTCTGGTGGTGGACAATTGTCGATTCTTGCAAACAACCCCCCGGATCCCTCGCATGTCGGAACGTCGCCTGCTCGCGAATGCCGTTCGCGCCCTCTCCATGGATGCGGTGCAGCGTGCTGCATCGGGTCACCCCGGCGCGCCGATGGGCATGGCGGATATTGCCGAGGTGCTGTGGCGCGAGGCCATGGAGTACAACCCCGCGAACCCGCGCTGGGTGGATCGTGATCGCTTCGTGCTGTCGAACGGCCACGCGTCGATGCTGCTGTATTCGGTGCTGCACCTGACCGGTCATCCGCTTACCCTCGACGATCTCAAAGATTTCCGGCAGTTGGGTTCGCGTACTGCGGGGCACCCCGAGCATGACCCCGCAATCGGCATCGAGACCACCACCGGACCACTCGGGCAGGGATTCGCCACCGCTGTCGGCATGGCACTCGCCGAGCGGTTGCTCGCGGCGGAGTTCAATCGCGCGGGGCACGAGATCGTTGATCATCACACGTACGTGTTCCTCGGCGATGGCTGCATCATGGAAGGGATCTCGCACGAGGCGGCCTCGCTTGCCGGCACGCTTGCGCTCGGCAAGCTGATTTGCGTCTATGACGACAACGGCATCTCGATCGACGGCAAGGTCAAGGACTGGATGGCCGACGACACCGCCAAGCGCTTTGCGGCTTATGGTTGGCAGGTGATCAAAGATATCGATGGCCATGATGGCGAGGCAGTCGCCAAGGCGCTCAAGCGTGCCAAGGCCAATCGTCGGCAGCCGACACTAATCTGCGCGCGCACGGTGATCGGTTGGGGCGCGCCCAACAAGCAGGGCAGCAAGTCGACGCACGGCGAACCGCTTGGTGCCGAGGAAATCGCCGCAACGCGTGCGGCGCTGGGCTGGCACCACGAGCCCTTCGTCATCCCCGAAGAAATCCGCGCCGCCTGGGATCAGACGGCGCGCGGAGCGCGCGCCGAGAAGGCCTGGCGCCGCCGGTTCAATCGTTACAAGCGAGAATATCCGCAGCTCGCGGCCGAGTTCACGCGGCGTGCGCAGGGCGACCTGCCGGCGAATTGGGCGCAGTTGCGCGATGCGGTGTTCGTGGCTGCGGCGGGGGTGACGGCGGCGCAGGCGACCCGCGCGTCCTCGCAGGTGATGCTGAACGCACTCGGTCCAGGCATGGGCGAACTGCTTGGTGGCTCGGCGGATTTGACCGGCTCGGTCAACACCTTGCGCAAGGACTCGAAGCCGATCACACCGGCGGATGTGTCCGGCAACTACGTTTACTACGGGGTCCGCGAGTTCGCGATGACCGCGATGATGAACGGGCTCGCGCTGCACGGCGGCTTTGTCCCCTATGCGGGCACCTTCCTGGTGTTCTCCGACTACGCGCGCAACGCGGTGCGTCTGGCGGCGCTGATGCACCAGCGTATCTTGCTGGTCTATACGCACGATTCGATTGGTCTTGGCGAGGATGGACCCACGCACCAACCGATCGAGCATCTGGCGAGTCTGCGCGCGATGCCCAATCTGTCATTGTGGCGACCTTGTGATGCGGCCGAGACGGCGGTGGCCTGGCTCGCTGCCATCGAGCGGCGCAATGGTCCGACGAGTCTCGTGCTCACCCGACAGGCGCTGCCGCAGCAGCCACGCGATGCCGCACAGCTTGCAGCGATTGGTGCCGGCGGCTATGTGCTGATCGAGCCTCAACTCGCGCCGGGCGCCCTGCCCGAGGCGATCATCATCGCCACCGGCAGCGAGGTGGCGCCCGCTGCCGAGGCGGTGCGCGCCGCCAACGCTGCGGGGCGCCGCGTGCGTCTCGTCTCCATGCCCTCGACCGACACCTTTGATGCACAGGATGCACGCTGGCGCGAGGCTGTGCTGCCGCGCGCTGTCGCACGCCGCATCGCCGTCGAAGCTGCGGCGTCGCAGAGTTGGTGGAAATATGTCGGCAGCGGCGGGCGAGTGCTTGGCATCGATCGCTTCGGCGCGTCCGGCAAAGCGTCGGCGCTCTTCGAGCACTATGGGCTTACCTCGGCACACATCGGTCGGGCGCTCGAGGAATTGCTCGCGGAGTGAGCGTAACGGCCGCGCGGCGCATTACCGTCAACGGACGGCGAGTCACAAAGAATTCATCCAAACTCATACGATAGAGGAATCGATACCATGGCAATCAAGGTCGGCATCAACGGCTACGGGCGTATCGGACGCAACGTGCTGCGCGCGCTCTACGAGAGCGGCCGCACGCAGGAAATCCAGATCGTCGCGATCAACGATCTTGGTGATGCCAACACCAACGCGCACTTGACGCGCTACGACACAGCCCACGGCAAGTTCCCCGGCGAGGTGAGCGTCGACGGTGACTCGATGGTGGTGAACGGCGATCGCATTCGCGTACTCGCGCAGCGTGATCCGGCCAAGCTGCCCTGGGGCGAACTCGGTGTCGAGGTGGTACTCGAGTGCACCGGGCTCTTCACGAGCAAGGCGAAGGCAGGTGCGCACCTCGCAGGTGGCGCAAAGAAAGTCGTGATTTCGGCGCCGGGTGGCGACGATGTCGATGCGACGGTCGTCTATGGCGTCAACCACGACGTGCTGAAGTCCTCGTTCACCGTGATCTCGAATGCGTCCTGCACCACGAACTGCCTTGCGCCCGTGGCCAAGGTGCTGCACGAGAACATTGGTATCGAAAGCGGTCTGATGACGACGATCCACGCCTACACCAACGATCAGGTGCTCACCGACGTCTATCACTCGGATCTGCGCCGCGCCCGTTCGGCGACGATGTCGATGATTCCGACCAAGACGGGTGCCGCCGCAGCTGTCGGTCTCGTGCTGCCCGCGCTCAAGGGCAAGTTCGACGGCTTTGCGGTGCGTGTGCCGACCATCAATGTGTCGCTGGTCGATCTCACCTTCACGCCGCAGCGCGAAACCAGCGTTGCCGAAATCAATGCTCTGATGAAGGCCGCCGCCGCCGGGCCGCTCAAGGGCGTGCTGGCGTATACCGAGGCGCCGCTCGTGTCGATCGATTACAACCACGATGCGCATTCTTCGACCTACGATGCGACGATGACCAAGGTCATCGACGGCAAGCTCGTCAAGGTCTGCTCGTGGTACGACAACGAGTGGGGCTTCTCCAACCGCATGCTCGACACCACGCTCGCCTGGACGAAGGCGCGTTGAGGGAGTGCGCAGCATGAATGTCCTGCGCATGATCGACCTCGATCTCGCCGGTCAGCGCGTGTTGATCCGCGAGGATCTGAACGTGCCGGTGGAGGGTGGCAGGATCACGAGCGATGCGCGCATTCGTGCGGCGCTGCCGAGCATTCGCGCTGCACTCAAGAAGGGCGCGCGGGTCATCCTGCTGTCGCATCTGGGTCGACCGAAGGAGGGGGAGTTCTCACTAGAGAATTCTTTGGCACCCGTCGCTGTGCGCCTGCAGGAGTTGCTCGGTCAGCCGGTAAGGCTCGCGAGCGATTGGCTGGATGGCGTCGAGTGCGCTGCGGGCGAGGTCGTGCTTTGCGAGAACGTGCGCTTCAACAAGGGCGAGAAAAAAGATGACGAGACGCTGGCGCGCCGCATGGCTGCGCTCTGCGACGTCTTTGTCATGGACGCCTTCGGCACTGCCCACCGCGCCGAAGCGAGCACGCACGGCGTGGCGCGCTTTGCCAAGGTGGCTTGCGCGGGCCCGCTGCTGGTCGGCGAACTCGAGGCGCTCGAGCGTGCGCTGGCCAAGCCGGCGCGGCCGCTGGTGGCGATTGTTGCCGGCTCCAAGGTGTCAACGAAGCTCACGGTGCTCGAATCTTTGCTCGCCAAGGTCGATCAGCTCATCGTCGGCGGTGGCATCGCCAATACTTTTTTGGCGGCGACCGGTGTCGCGGTTGGCAAGTCGTTGCACGAGGCCGACATGCTCGAGACCGCGCGTAACCTGCTCGCGCAGGCGCGTGCGCGCGGCGCGCAGATCCCGCTACCGAAGGATGTGGTCGTAGCTTCGCAGTTTGCGGCGGATGCGCCGGCCACGGTGCGCGCGGCCAGCGAGGTCGGCGCCGAAGAGCTGATCCTCGATATCGGACCGCAGACGGCCGCCGAATTTGCCACGATCCTGCAATCTGCAGGAACGATCCTGTGGAACGGCCCGGTGGGCGTGTTCGAGTTCGATCAGTTCGGCGGCGGCACGCGCGCGGTGGCCGAAGCGATCGCGCGCAGCAGCGCATTTTCGCTCGCAGGCGGCGGCGATACACTCGCAGCCATCGAAAAGTATGGTGTCGAGCAGGGCATTTCCTATATCTCGACCGGTGGCGGTGCCTTCCTCGAATTCGTCGAGGGCAAGACCTTGCCCGCCGTGGCAGCCTTGGAGGCACGATTCGTCAGATGAGCATGTTCCGTAGAACCAAAATTGTCGCCACTCTCGGGCCTGCCACCGATGATGTCGATGTCCTCTTCGAGATGTGTCGCGCCGGGCTCGACGTTGCGCGCATCAATTTTTCGCATGGCAAGGCCGACGATCACCTGCGCCGTATCGAACTGCTGCGCGAGGCTTCGGTGCGTGCCGGTCGCTATGTGGCGATCCTCGGTGATCTTGCCGGCCCCAAGATTCGCATCGAAAGTTTCGTTGATGGTGCCGTTCAGCTTGTCGAGGGCGCGTTATTTGCGCTCGATACGGCACTCGACAAGACGGCGGGCAACCTGCGCGAAGTGGGCGTTGCCTACAAAGAATTGGTCGCCGACGTCGCGGCGGGCGATACGCTGCTGCTCAACGACGGGCTGATCGTGCTCGAGGTGCTCTCGGTCGAGGGCACGCGTATCGAGACGCGTGTGGTGGCAGGCGGCGAGCTCTCCAATCGCAAGGGCGTCAATCGTAAGGGCGGCGGCATTTCGGCTCCTGCGCTGACCGACAAGGATCGCGAGGACATTCGCTTCGCGGCGGCCAACAAAGTCGATTACCTGGCGCTGTCGTTCGTACGGGATGCCGACGATATTCATCAGGCGCGTGAGTTGCTGCGTGCAGCGGGCGGTGGCTTTACTCGCATCGTCGCCAAGATCGAGCGTCACGAGGCGGTCACGCAGCTCGCCGGAATCATTGACGCGACCGATGTCGTGATGGTGGCGCGCGGTGATCTCGGCGTCGAGATGGGCCATGCGGCGCTCACCGGTTTGCAGAAGACCATCATCCACGAGACGCGTCAGCGCAATCGCGTGGTGATCACGGCCACGCAGATGATGGAGTCGATGATCCAGAACCCCGTGCCGACCCGCGCGGAGGTCAGCGATGTCGCCAATGCGGTGCTCGATGGCACCGATGCGGTGATGCTGTCGGCCGAAACCGCCACCGGCAAGTATCCGGTGAAGGCGGTCGCGGCGATGGCTGAGGTCATCGAGGGCGCCGAGACTTACCACCTCTCGCAGCGCGGCCCGCGCGAACGCGCGGATCTTGTTTTTTCGCAGACCGAACAGGCCATCGCACACGCCGTCATGTACACGGCGAACCACCTCAACGTACGGGCGATCGTTGCGTTGACCGAGAGCGGGGCCACGACCTTGTGGATGTCGCGTCTGCGTTCCGATATTCCGATTTATGCATTCACGCGCCATGAGGGCACGCGACGACGCGTGACGCTGTATCGCGGCGTCTATCCGGTGTCGTTCGATGTGCCGCCGAATGGTCGCGAGCCGCTGTTCCAGCACGTCTTCGACATGCTGCTCGATCTGCAACTCGTCGAGGTGGGCGATCAGATCATCCTTACCAAGGGTGAACTCACGGGCGTGCAGGGCGGAACGAATTCTATGCAGATTCTGCAGGTCGCGCGTGCCATCGAGCGCTAGGCCGTCGATCGCCAAACTGCCGGTCGGCAGGCCATCGTTCGCGCGCAAAATCGTCGCGGCTGGCGCGGTGCTCGGCCTGCTGCTGTGCGCGGCGATCGGCGCCGGGTGGTGGGCGCTGCGGGCCTCGTTGCCACAACTCGATGGGCGCTTCGAAAGCGGCGTGGAAGGTCCGCGCGCCGATGTGTTGATCGAGCGTGATGCCGACGGCGCGCCCACCGTACGCGGCGAAAGTCTCGCGGATGTCGCCTGGGGCATCGGTTTCCTGCACGCTCAGGATCGCTTCTTCCAGATGGATCTCGCGCGGCGCATGGCGGCGGGCGAGTTGTCGGCGCTGTTCGGCGAGCGGGCGCTCGAGCGGGATAAATCCGTGCGCGTGTTTCGCCTGCGACGTGTGGCGCGGCAGGTGATCGATGAGGCGAGTCCGGCACAGCGCGCTTGGCTCGAGGCCTATTCGCGCGGTGTGAATGCCGGCCTCGAGGCACTGGCCGCTCGGCCTTGGGAGTATGGGTTGCTGCGCGCGGCGCCGCTGCGTTGGGAGCCGGAGGATTCGATCCTCGTCGTGCACTCGATGTGGCTCGGTCTGCAATTCGATGCGCTACGGGACGAGATCAGTCGTCGCGAAATCGTGCTGCGCGTCGAACAGCGCATCGCCAACGCCTCGCGCGATGAGGCGGATGCCAGTCGTGCCATCGAGGTGCTGCGCTTCCTGTACCCGCGCGGCGACGAGTGGGACGCACCCAATTTTGCAACCATCGCCGAGGCCGAGGCGGCCAATGGCGGCGAGCCGTTCCGCGCGCCGGAAGTGCCACCACCGGAACTGCTCGACCTGCGCGGCAGCAAGCTCGAGCCTGTCCAAAGTCAGGCGGCGACCCTGCAATTCATTGCGGAGCGGGCGCTGCCCGGCAGCAATGCCTGGGCGGTGGCCGGCGCGCACACGCAGAGTGGCGCAGGGCTCTTGGCGGGCGACATGCATCTGGGTCTGCGCGTGCCTTCCACTTGGTATCGAGCGCGACTGCAGATCAGTGCGACCGCCGATGGCCCGCTCGAACTCAACGGCGTCACCTTGCCGGGGTTGCCGGCGATTGTCGCCGGAAGCAATGGGCATGTGGCCTGGTCATTCACCAACAGCTATGGGGACTGGGGCGATGTGATCCCCGTCGCTTGCGAGCCTGCGCGCAATCGTTACACCACGACAGAGGGCGAGGGTGAGTTTCGCGTCAGCCGCGAAATCATTGACGTCGCTGGTGGCGAGTCGCAGATACTCGACGTTCGCGAGTCGCCCTTCGGCGTGCTGATGCGCGTCGATGCGACCGGCGAGACCTGTTGGCTCGCCCGTTGGCTCGTCGTCGAGCCCGGTGCGACCACGCTCGGCGCGCTCGAACTGCAGCAAGTGCGGGATCTCGATACCGCGCTCGCGATCGCCCCCGAGGTCGGCATTCCGCATCAGAACTTCACCGTCGCCGATCGGCAAGGGCGTATCGGTTGGACGATCATCGGCCGCATTCCGCAAGGTGATCTGGGTCCGCAGACGCCACGCCCGATCCGCTGGCGAGAGGTGGGTGAGGCCCCCGTCATTCGCGATCCGGAGGTCGGCCGCCTGTGGAGCGCCAATGCCCGCCATGTCGAAGGGCCGATGGAATATTGGATCGGCAATGATGAGGCCGATGGTGGCATGCACTACGACAAGGGTGCGCGGCAGCGGCAGATTCGCGATGCCTTGCTGGCGTTGGCAGGTCCGGCCACACCTGCCGACATGCTCAATATTCAGCTCGATGATCGCGCCTTGCTGATGGCGCCTTGGCAGCGCTTGTTGCTCGGTGTGCTCGATGAGGATGCCGTGCGTAACCAGCCAAAGCGCGCCGAGCTGCGACGCCTCGTGACCGACTGGCAGGGTCGGGCTGCGGTTGATTCGGTGAGCTATCGGCTGGTACGGGATTTTCGCGAGCGTACGCGTGCAACGGTGTGGCGCATGATCAGCGG
Source organism: Steroidobacteraceae bacterium (assembly GCA_044351225.1). Taxonomy (GTDB): domain Bacteria; phylum Pseudomonadota; class Gammaproteobacteria; order Steroidobacterales; family Steroidobacteraceae; genus UBA964. The sequence goes on along the minus strand of JBILGD010000059.1, from coordinate 1,414 downwards.
CGCACTCGGTGCGGGTAGCTCGAGTCCCTTTCCGCTCTTCGAGGGCTCGCTATGGCGTCTCGTTACCGAGCAGCCACCGCATCTGCTCACCGACGACTATCCCGATTGGCGCAGTCTGCTGTTGCAGCAGGTCGATGCGCTCATCGTCGCTGCTGAAAAATCCTGCGAGACGCTGGCGCGATGCAGCTGGGGCGCACGTAACACCGCCGCGATCCGTCACCCGCTCTCCTCGGCGCTCGGGCCGCTCGCCAGTTTCATCGACATGCCGGCGAGGGCTCTGGATGGCGACATGCACGTACCGCGCGTCACGGGTCCCGCCTTCGGCGCTTCGGAGCGCTTTGCGGTGTCGCCGGGGCGCGAGGCCGAGGGTTATCTGCAGATCCCGGGCGGGCAGAGTGGCCATCCGCTCTCACCGTTCTACCGCGCCGGCTATGAGGACTGGGTGCAGGGTCAGCCACGACCGTTGCTGCCGGGCAAGACGGTACATACTTTGACGATCAGTGCGGGGTCTTCCCGCAACCCACCACAGGTGAGCTCGCCATGAACACGCGTTTTTCCGGCACCGATCGTTACATCGCCACCACCGATCTCGGCATGGCCGTGAACGCCGCCGTGACGCTCGGCAGACCGCTGCTCATCAAGGGCGAGCCGGGTACCGGCAAGACGCAGCTGGCACTCGAAGTTGCGCAGGCGCTCGGTCGGCCCATCTTCGAGTGGCACGTCAAGTCGACCAGCAAGGCGCAGCAGGGACTCTACGAATACGATGCGGTCTCCCGCCTGCGCGATTCACAGCTCGGCGATGCGCGTGTTGCCGATATCCGCAACTACATCGTGCGCGGCAAGCTCTGGGAGGCCTTCGAGTCCGAGGTCCAGCCCGTGTTGCTGATCGACGAGATCGACAAGGCCGACATCGAATTCCCGAACGACTTGCTGCGCGAGCTTGATCGCATGGAGTTCTACGTCTACGAGACGCGCGAGCTCGTGCGTGCCCGGCATCGACCGATCATCATCATCACCAGCAACAACGAGAAAGAGCTCCCCGATGCGTTCTTGCGTCGCTGCTTTTTTCATTACATCCGTTTTCCGGATGCCGAGACGATGGCAAAAATCGTCGAGGTGCACTACCCGGGTCTCAAGAGGGCGCTGCTGGCCGAGGCACTAGGCGCCTTCTATCAGGTGCGCGAGACGCCGGGGCTCAAGAAAAAGCCCTCGACCTCCGAGCTTCTCGACTGGATCAAGCTGCTACTCGCCGAGGATGTACCGGCTGAAGCACTGCGCAGCGATGATCCGAAGAAATCGATCCCGCCGCTGCACGGCGCGCTGCTCAAGAACGAGCAGGACGTGCACCTCTTCGAGCAGCTCGTCTTCCTGAATCGTCGGGCCCGCTGAGCGGGGCGCATCCATGCTGGTGCGC
>JBILGD010000012.1:0-38979 GCA_044351225.1 Steroidobacteraceae bacterium | reverse complement strand
TTCGGGCTTGGCGGTCGCTTTCCGCCCGTGCTCTGGGACGGTTACCTCGATCCGGCAAAGCTGCGCGATGGGCGGCTGCCCCCGGAGCTCGCACTTTGTGTGCGCGATGCGGGTCCGGTAGTGAATGCCGATGGCCCCGGCAAGTACCGCAAGCCGACCGTCGCCGCCGAACCGCACGATTGCCGACTGGCGCCGCTGTCGGCCGTGGACTTGCGGCGCTGAGCCCATGATCCGCGAGCGCGACAGCTGTCTCGGTGTCGCTGTGCTGGCCTTGATCATGCTGATTGCCGGCTGCAGCCGCGAGCCGCGCGCGCCCACGTTCCATGCAGAGGGCGAGCCGCAGACGCTCGCGGAGTGGGGTGTACTGCATATCGATGACGGCGTCCTCGCGCCTGCGGCGGGCGTCTGGGCTTATGAACTCAACACACCGCTCTTCAGCGACTACGCCGAAAAGCTGCGTACCTTGTGGGTGCCCCCGGGTCAGTCGGCCAAGTATTCGGCGAGCCGCACTTTCGAGTTCCCGGTGGGCACGATCGTCAGCAAGACTTTCTATTACCCGCGCAACTCACCGATCGGCACGACCGAGACGGGCGCGCTCGCGGCTCGTCTCGAGCTCGCGTCGGTACGGCTCGTCGAAACGCGGCTCCTCGTGCGGCGCGAGGCAGGCTGGGAGGCGCTCTCGTACGTATGGGACGACACCCAGCGGATCGCCACGCTGCGCCGCGCCGGTGAGATCATCCCGCTCGAGATCGCCACGAGTTCGGTGAACGGCGGGTCGATGCAGCGCTTCGATTACGTGGTGCCCGACATCAACCAGTGTGCCGGCTGTCATGCGACTGACGTCAAACGCAAAGCCTTGTCGCCGATCGGTCTTGCGGCGAGGCACCTCAATCGCGACGTTGATTACGGCGCTGCGATGGGCCATGCGAATCAGCTGACGGCCTGGAGCGAGGCGGGGCTGCTGACGGGCTTGCCGCAGGCGCCATCGCTGGCAAGTCCGAGCGCGGTCTCTGGCACGGTCTCTGGCACGGTCTCTGGCGCGGTCCCGAAAGCCGCGCGCTGGGATGACCCGTCGGCCGAACTCGATGCGCGGGCGCGGGCCTACCTCGACATCAACTGCGCGCATTGCCACAACCGCGCGGGTCCTGCCGACACGTCCGGGCTCTCGCTCGATGCCGCGGAACGCTCGTCCGTCGCGCTCGGGGTATGCAAATCGCCGATTGCGGCAGGCCGTGGCACCGGTGATCGCCGCTTCGGTATCGTGCCTGGATATCCCGAAGAGTCGATCCTCGTGTACCGCATGGCCGCGGTGGACCCGCAGGTGATGATGCCTGAGCTTGGCCGCACACTCGCGCATGCCGAGGGCGTCGAATTGATCAGCGCGTGGATCGCGGCCTGGCCGGGAGAGCAGGGCTGCGCTCTCAGTGCGCGTCGAACTCCGCCCGCCATTCATTGAGCGCGGCGCGATTGTCGAGGTCCCAGGGATGGAAGCCCGGACGGTACCACGCGAAGTAACTGCGCCAGCCGCGACGGAAGATCCCCGGGTCACGCCAAAGAAATCGGCGTACGGCGCGGCGTGCGGCGCGCTCCGAGTAGCCGTCGGCCTGCAGCAGTCGCGTGGCGTGATTGGCAATGTTATGCGTGAAATGCCAGGTGATGTAGACCATCGACCAGGTACGAACCAGATAGCGCTTGAGCGGTGACCAGTCGCGAGTCACCTCGAGAAAGACATCGAAGGCTACGGCCTTGTGCTCGGTTTCTTCCATGGCGTGCCAGCGCCAGAGACGGGCGATCTCGGGATCGGCGTTTGCGAACAGATCGCGATGCTGCATGTGCATGTCGGCCATCATCGCCGTGAAGTGCTCGAGCGCGATCGTCGACAGCAGCATCGCGAACGGACCTTTGGAGCGGTTGAAGGCGATGCGCCCGCGAATGGTCGCGAGCACCTCGGCGACCGGGTATTTCTGCGGATCGATCACCGCGTTGAGCGCATGATGCTCGCGTGAATGGATCGCTTCCTGCGCAAGAAACGCGCGAACCTCAACGGCGAGCTTTCCGGAGACGCGCGCGCGGTAATGCCGCACGGCATCCATGAAGAGTTTCTCGCCGTCGGGAAAGGTGAGCGAGAGGGCGTTGAGGACAGCTGTGCCGACCGGATCACCACCCAGCCAGTGCTGGCCGCGGGCTTGCTCGGTGACAAAACGAATATCCCGGGGAGTGACTGTGACAGCCGAGGGGTCGCGATCTGTCGAGGTGGCCGTAGTCATTGCCTGATCGTACCCCCGCCGGATGACCGCTGCCAATCGATCCCGGTCATCGTTGTGGACTACAGCGAGGTTCCCGTGCGATCGGCTACGATCTCACCCCATGAAACGCAGAACTGTACTCCAAGCCGCCTCGACCCTCTTCGCCACCGCAGCCCTCGGCGGGCTGTCGCGCACTGCCGCCGCGGCAGATTCGGTGACCCGCGCTCCGCGACCGCTGCGCCTGCTGATTCTGGGTGGCACGCGATTCATCGGTCTGCATATGGCCGAGCTCGCGCTCGCGCGCGGCCACACCCTGACTTTCTTCAATCGCGGTCGAACGAACACCGGGCGCTTTGTCGAGGTCGAGCGTTTGCTGGGTGACCGTAATGGCGACATTTCGGCACTCGCCAACCGCGAGTGGGATGCCGTGATCGACAACTCGGGTTACACGCCAAGACAGGTCCGCACCACCGCCGCGTTGCTCGAACCGAAGGTGCGTCAGTACGTGTTCATTTCTTCGGTGTCGGTCTACGCAAGTTTCGCGGCCGCCAACGACGAGACCTCTGCGGTCGGCACACTGGCCGACGAGACGGTCGAAAAAGTCGATGGTCTGACGTATGGGCCGCTCAAGGCCTTGAGCGAGGCTGCGGCACGCAGTGTCTTTGGCGAGTCGCGCAGCACGCTGATCCGCCCCGGACTTATCGTGGGTCCCGATGACAACACCGACCGGTTTACGTATTGGCCAGCGCGCGCAGCGCGCGGTGGGCGTTTCATCGCGCCGGGCAGTCCACGCGATCCGATCCAGATCATCGACGTCCGCGATTTAGCGGCCTTCACCCTGCGCTGCATCGAAGCGCAGGTGAGCGGAACGTTCAATGCGCTCTCGCCACCCGACGCCTTCACCATGGGACAACTCGTCGATGCCTCGGTCGCAGCGGCGAGGGAGCTCGCGCCGCCGGCTGCGGCGCCGCAGCCGGTGTGGCTCGATGCCGCCGCCCTCGAGGCGCGCAAGATTGCGCCTTGGTCCGACATGCCCGCGTGGGCGCCCTCGATGGGCGACAACGCAGGCTTTGCAGCCACCAGCGCGGTGCGTGCACTGCGTGCAGGCCTCGCGGTGCGACCGATACAAGAGACCGCACGAGACACCCTGCGCTGGCATCTCGCTCGCCCGGAAGCCGAGCGTGGCGCGCTCAAGGCCGGGCTTTCTGCGGCCCGCGAAGCCGAGCTGCTCGCTGCCCTCGACGCTGCGGGGAACCCGCGTTAGGCGAGCGACAGCCCGAGTCGTTGCGGGCGATACGGCAGCACCTCGAGGATCGCTCCCGCCTTGACGCGCTGCTGGATGCCGCGCCAGAAATCCGCGTTTAGCAGGTCGCCGTGGGTGCGTTGGAAGAGTGCGCGCTGCTCGTCGGTGAAGGCCAAAAAATTCAGAAATGTCTCGGGGAAGACATCGTTGTCGGCGACATAGAACCAGGCTTCGCCGCGCATGTCGTCTTCGTCGTTGTCGGCCTGCGGCACGTCGCGAAAACGACACTCGGTCACCTGACAGAGTTCGTCGTAATCATAGAAGATCACTCGGCCGTGCCGAGTGACGCCAAAGTTCTTGAGCAATAGATCGCCGGCAAAGATATTGGAGAGCGCAAGCTCGCGGATCGCCTGACCATAGTCGATCACGGCCTTGTCAGCCTCTGCGGCAGGCGCGCTACGCAAAAAAATATTGAGCGGCACCATCCGACGTTCGATGTACATGTGATCGAACACGAGATCCTCGCCTTCGACATGCACCGTCTCGGCGGTCTCGCTCAATAATTCTTCGATGAGCTCCGCCGAGAATCGCGCCCGCGGCAAGCGCACGCGCTTGAACTCCTGGGCATCGACCAAGCGTCCGGCGCGATCGTGACGGAACACGAAACGGTACTTGTCGAGGACATCTTCGCGCCGTACGTTCTTGACTGGCGGAAAGCGGTCGCGGATCAGCTTGAAGACCACATCGAGCGAGGGCAGGGTGAAGCAGACCATGACGAGGCCGCGTTCACCCGGTGCGTGCGCGAACAGGTCATCTGACTGCCGCAGGTGTCGTTGCAGTTCGCGGAAGCGCTCGGCCTTGCCTTGGCGCGCGCGGCCGAGCACGGTGAAGAGTTCCGAGAGTGGTTTGCGGGGCAGCAGTTGCCGGATGAAGACCACGGCATCGACCACGCGCTCGAGATCCACGTGAAAGTAGGAGCGAGTGAAGCCGAAGACGATCGACAGTTCGTCCTCATCGAGCATCACCGCGTCGACGAACAGGCCACGTTCGGTGTTCTGCAGCGCGAGCAGCAGCGGCAGCCTCGCGCCCGCGGCTACCACCTGCCCGACTACGTAGGCGCGCGTGCTCTGGAAGAAAAGCGGCCGCAGGACTTCGACGTGGTGCACCACGGCATCGACATTGGCGCCTGCGGGCAGTAGGGCCTGCAGCTTGCGAACGACTTCCGCCGCGACGTTGCGCACGCTTTTTTCAAGATCGATCCAGGGGGTACGCAGTCGGATATCGCCAAGCAGGTCTTCGACGACGAGCGCCACGCTGCCGCGGTTTATGTAGAGGTGCGTTTCCGGCAAGGTGCCTGCGCCTTCGAGCGGATCCAGATCGACACCGGTGAACTCGATGTCAGACGCAATGCCTACGGTGCCGAAGATGCGCCGGGACACCGAACTGAAAAACGTGCGTGCGAAGGCTGCATCGGGCAGGCCTGCCGTACGCGCATGAAAACGCTGACGAATCGCCGACCAGAGGGCTCGATCGTCGGCGCGTTCCTCGAGCAGTTGGCGCATTGCGGCCACGCAGCGATTGACACAGGTGTCGTAGAGCTCGATGCGGTCGACCGCGTCATGGTGGGCGCCCTGCCAGTCGAGCGTCTCGAAGCGCCCCGGCGCCCGTCGGGTGATCTCGCGGAACTCGCCGTTATAGGCGGCGAAGGCGGCGGCGATCCGCCGGGCGCCCTGTTCGATCAGGGGCCCGACGGTCGCCATATCCATCTCGGGATGGGATGTCGTCAAAGATTGGCGATCAGGGCGTCGGCGAACTCGCTGCACTTGAGCTCGCGGGCACCCTCCATCAGCCGTGCGAAGTCGTAGGTGACGGTCTTCTGGCCGATGGTGCGATCCATGGCGGTGATGACCGCATCGGCGGCTTCGGTCCAGCCCATGTAGCGCAGCATCATTTCGCCCGAGAGCAGCACCGAGCCCGGATTCACCTTGTCGAGATTCGCGTACTTCGGTGCCGTACCGTGCGTCGCTTCGAACACGGCGTGGCCGGTGACGTAGTTGATGTTGGCGCCCGGCGCGATGCCGATGCCGCCCACCTGCGCAGCGAGCGCATCGGAGAGATAGTCACCGTTGAGGTTACAGGTTGCGAGCACATCGAACTCGTCGGGGCGGGTGAGCACCTGCTGCAGCGTGATGTCGGCGATCGCGTCCTTGATGATGATCTTGCCGGATTTCTTTGCCTCATCCATCTCGGCGTTGGCAGCCTTCTCGCCTTTTTCGGCCTTGGTGCGCTCCCATTGTTCCCAGCCGTAGGTCTGGTTCGGGAACTCGCGCTCGGCGAGTGCATAAGACCAGTTGCGGAAGGCACCTTCGGTGAACTTCTGGATGTTGCCCTTGTGGACGATGGTGACGCTCTTGCGCTGGTTGGCGATCGCATATTCCACCGCGGCACGGAACAGCCGCTCGGTGCCCTCGGTCGAGACGGGCTTGATGCCGATGCCCGAGGTCTCCGGGAAGCGAATCTTGGCGTAGGCCTTCGGGAAGTTGGCCTTGAGCAATTCTTTGAACTTGCGATTGTCGTCGGTACCGAGTTCGAACTCGATGCCGGCGTAGATGTCCTCGGTGTTCTCGCGGAAGATCACCATGTCGACCTTCTCGGGAGCCTTGACGGGTGAGGGCACGCCCTTGAACCAGCGTACCGGGCGCAGGCAAACGTAGAGGTCGAGCAACTGGCGCAGCGCGACGTTCAGTGAGCGGATACCGCCACCGACCGGCGTAGTGAGCGGGCCCTTGATCGAGACCAGGTATTCGCGGCAGGCCGCGACCGTTTCGTCCGGCAGCCAAGTGTTGTAGAGCTTGTGCGACTTCTCGCCGGCGTAGACCTCGAGCCAGTGAATCTGGCGCTTGCCACCGTAGGCCTTGGCCACCGCGGCGTCCATGACCCGCACTGCGGCTCGCCAGATGTCCGGCCCCGTGCCGTCGCCTTCGATGAACGGGATGATCGGGTTATCGGGAACAGCGAGCTTGCCGTCCTTGATGGTGATCTTGGCGCCGCCCGCGGGTGGCGTGAGGGTGACTTTTGCAGCCGTCGACATGTGCAGTGAACTCCTTCTGAAAGCCCGGCGATTATCCGAAAAACCCCCGCCGTAGCGCCGTGGATTCTAGCATGCAGACCGCGGCCGCCCGTCCGCGCGGGCTTCGCTAGAATGCTTCATCATGAATGCACGTCCAATCGTCGCGGCACCGACTGCAACCGTCCCACTCGATTCGAGCCCGGCCGCGGACGGGTTTTGCATGCCGGGCGAGTTCGAGCCGCATCGTGGTTGCTGGATGCTGTGGCCGCAGCGGCCCGACAACTGGCGTGAAGCGGCGCGGCCTGCACAGCGGGCCTTTGCGGCGGTCGCCCACTCGATCGCTCGCTTCGAAACGGTGACGGTGGGCGTGGCGCCGGCGCAGTTCGAGCGCGCCCGGCTCGCGCTCGAGCCGCGCATTCGGGTCGTTCGGCTCGACAGCGACGATGCGTGGATGCGCGATGTCGGACCGACCTGCGTCGTTGGACGCGACGGTGAGGTACGCGGAGTTGATTGGCACTTCAATGCCTGGGGCGGTCTCGACGGTGGACTGTACTTTCCCTGGGATCGCGACGAACTCGTCGCGCGCAAGGTGCTTGCGATCGAGGGACTGGCCCGCTACCGCGCGCCGCTCGTCTGCGAGGGCGGGGCGATCCACACCGATGGACAAGGCACGCTGCTCGTCACCGAAGAGTGCCTGCTCAACCGCAATCGCAACCCCGCGCTCGGACGTCGCCAGATCGAAACGCTGCTGCGTGCCTACACGGGGGCGACGCATGTCGTGTGGCTCGGCCGCGGAGTGTTCAACGACGAGACGGATGGGCACATCGACAATCTCGCCTGTTTCGTGGCGCCGGGCGAGGTGGCCCTGTCGTGGTGCGATGATCCGCGCGATCCGCAGCACGCGATCTCGAAGGATGCCTGGGAGCGTCTGCAGGATGCCCGCGATGCACGGGGGCGACGTTTTCGCATCCACAAAATCCCGATGCCGGGCCCGCTCACCATGACCGATATCGAAGCGGCGGGGTTGCAGCCGCGGCCGGGTACCAAGCCGCGACGCGCGGGCGAGCGGCTGGCCGCGAGTTACGTGAATTTTTATATCGCCAACGGCGGCGTCATCGTGCCCCTGCTCGATCCGCGACACGATGCGCGCGTGCTCGCGCAGCTGCAGCGTATATTTCCTGGGCGCGAGGTCGTGGGCGTTGCGGCGCGCGAGATTCTGCTCGGCGGCGGCAACATCCACTGCATCACGCAGCAGATCCCGCTTCAGCGCGAGCGCCAGTCGACGCCCAGATAGACGCTGCGACGGCGCGCCGGAAAGTAACGCCAGTCGCCCTGCGCAAAATCCGCCCGATCCGCGAGCAGACGATCCGTGAGATTGTCGATGTCGAGCGTGAGCGCGACGCGCGAGGTGGCCTGCCAGCGACTGCGCAGGCCGAGCGTCGTTTGCGCCGGGTGCCGGCGCTCGTTGGCGGCATCGGCAAAATAATCACCCGTATGACGCAAGTCGATCTCGAGCAGCGTCGTGGCGGTCGGTGCCGCGCCCAAGGCGAATCGATGAATGTCCCGCGGTGCGGTGTCGATATCGCGCCCGGCGACGATGGTCTCGCCACCTTCTATGGCACGCGAGAAGTCGTAGCGATGGCGTGCGTGCGTGCCGCCCGCCGACGCTTGCCAGGACTCGGCAAAGCGCCATTGCAGTTCGTACTCGAGACCTTCGTGACGCGTGCGGCCGCCGATGACGTTGAAGCCGTTGGCATCGCGCAGGATCACGTTGCTTTTACGGGCGCTGAAGAGCGCGAGGCTGCCGCGCAGCCGTGACGTCTCGCTCTCGAGTAAACCAAATCGCCAGCCGATCTCGGCAGCACGCATACGCTCGGTATCGAGATCCGCGACACTTTGGTTGCGCTGCAGCCGATAAAGTTCGGTGATCTCGGGCGGGCGGAAGCCGTCGCTGAGCGCCGCGTAAAGATGCTGACCGCTACCGAGCGCACGGATGACCTCGACTCGTGGCGTGAGTACAGCAAAGCGATCTCGCCGATCCGCCGGTCGACTGTAGAGGCAGCCGCCGGGGCAGGGTGTGCCGTCCTCGGCCGCGTTGCCGTCACGCATGCGGTTGTCGTAATCATAGGCGACGTGATCGCCGCGCAGCGAGGCGCGCCAGAGCCACCGCGACACTCGGCCCTCGAGCGCGAGACCCAAGCCGGCCGAGGCGACCTCCACGGCATAGTCGTAGTGACGACCCGCCGGACGGATCGCACGCGCCACGGCGCTACCCTCGAGTGTGGGCCCGGATTGAATCTCGAGCAGCGACGTCGAGGCATGCTCGGCGTCGATACCGATGCGAAACGCGAGGGTCTCGCCGAACCACGGTTCGACGATTGGGCGAGTGCGGGCGAAGCCGAGCAGGGCGCTGCGCTGCGCGTTGCGCTCGAGCGGCTTGCCGAGCAGGAAATGCTGCAGAAACTCCATCGACGAGTCGCGCAGCGTCAGGCGCCACTCGTCGTCACAGCCTGTGCAGGGTTCGCGCGTCCAGCGAGCCGAGAGACGCAGACTGTCGGCATCGCGGAAGGCTTCGGGATTCGCATTGCTGCGGCGCAGCACGGGGTCGCGATAGGCATCAAGGCCGCGCACGAAACCCGCCGTGTCCTGATCGAGTCGGGTGGCTGCCGCGCGCAGCCGCAGCTCGCCACCGGCGAGCTCGCGGTCATGGGCGAGATTGATCTTGCCCTCGCGAGTCGTCGAGTCGACGCGAAATCCGCCGTCGTGGCGCCAGAGTCCCTGCAAAGCGGTCTGTCCATCGCCGAGGCTCAAGGCGAGCGTACCGAACTCGTCCGGGCCCGTCGTAAGTGATATTCGAGCGCCCTCGAGTTCGCGCGCAGCGGGTGTGACCACATTGATTACGCCATGCACGGCGTTCGCGCCGTGTACCACGCTGCCCGGCCCACGCAACACCTCGATCGCCGCGGCTTGCGCGGTGTTGACCTCGAATAATTCATTGACGTTGCAAAAACCCGTGGGTCGAAGCGGGGCGCCGTCCTCGAGGAACAGGAAGGCGCCGCAGGCGCCCGCGCCGGTGAGCACGGGCGAGCGGATGGCGAGCAGACTCTCTTGGCCGCTACCGCGCTGCAGCAACACGCCCGGGATCCGATTCAGCGATTCGACCGGATGGGTCAGGTCGATACGGCCGTACGCCCCGGGCGTCACCCGCGTCACGCTGGCGGCGACTTCGGCGAGCCGTTGCTCGCGTCGCCGCGCGGTGACCACCACCTCTTCGAGCGCGGGCGGTGCGGCAGCCAGCAGGCCAATGAGAGTCAATTCGAGCATGACGATATTATCGCTTGCTATCCTTGGCGCCGTGCGACGCTCGACTACCTTCCTCGCTCTACTGTTGCTCGCGCTGCCCGCCGTGGCCGCCGCGGCGACCGAGCCTGCGGCGAACAACGTACGGGCTGGCGCGGATCGACCACGCATCGGACTCGTGCTTTCCGGCGGCGGTGCGCGTGGCGCAGCGCACGTCGGCGTGCTCAAGGTTCTCGAGCGTGAGCGCATCCCCATCGACGCGATTGCCGGCACCAGCATGGGCGCTGTGGTGGGTGGTCTCTACGCGAGCGGTCTGTCGGCGGGCGAGATCAGTGCGCTGGTCGAATCCGCCGAATGGCGACAGGCCTTCCTCGAGCCGGCGCCGCGTGATCGTCTGAGCTTTCGTCGCAAGCGTGAAGATCAGAATTTTCTGGTCGATTTTCCGCTCGGCTTGAAAGGCGGAAGTTTCCGTCTGCCAAAGGGACTGATTTCCGGACAGCGCCTTACCCAGGCGCTGCGACGGGTGACGCTGCCGGTGGCCGGCGTCGACACCTTCGACGCCCTGCCGACGCGCTTTCGTGCGGTGGCCACGGATCTCGAGACCGGTGAACCCGTCGAGCTCGTCCGTGGCGATCTGGTCGATGCCGTACGCGCGAGTCTGGCCGCGCCCGGGGTGTTTGCGCCGGTCGAGATCGACGGGCGATTGCTGGTCGATGGCGGTCTTGCGAACAATTTGCCGATCGATGTGGCGCGACGCATGGATGTCGATGTGCTGATCGTGGTCGATGTCGGCTTCCCGCTGCGCAAGCGCGACACGCTCGATTCGGTGGCGACGATCTCCAACCAGATGCTGTCGATCCTGATACGCCGCGGCAGCGATCTGCAGCGACGAACCTTGGGCGAACAAGACCTGCTGCTGGCGCCCGATCTCGGCGAGGCCTCGAGTTTCGATTTCGACATCGTGCCGCGCGCCGTGGCGCTCGGTGAAGCGGCAGCCAGCGCGGCCAGCGAGCGTCTTGCCGCGCTGCGAATCAGCGAGCCCGAGTATGAGAGGTTTGTGGCTGCACGCAGTGCGATACGCGGGGGCGTGCCGCGCATCGAGGCGGTGACCGTCGCCGAGGACTCGCGACGCTACGAGCGGCTGTTGCGGGCGGGGTTCACCGACCTGGCAAGTGCCGAGGGGCTGGATGCCGCCTTGACGACGCTCTACAGCCGCGGCAACTTCGAGAGCGTCGACTACGCGCTGCGCGCTGGTAATCAGGGCGATGTGCTCGAGCTGCGTGCACGACGCAATTCCTGGGGACCGAACTACGTGCGCTTCGGCCTCAACCTCGAGGACGACTTCAACGGCAACTCGAGCTACAACGCGGCGGCGCGTTTTGTGCTGGCCGACATCGGTCCGCTCGCAGCCGAGTGGGTGTGGGATCTGCAGGTCGGCTCGGAGCCCAAGATCGCCACCGAGATGTACATCCCTTTCGGCGACTCGGCGCGCTGGTTCACCATGCCCTCGGCGCGTTTCGAGCTGCGCAACGTGCCGCTGCTCGATGCGGGCGAGCGTCGTGCCGAGTATCGCCTGCGGACTACCGAATACGGCGTTGATCTCGGTCGAGAGCTTGGCAACTGGGGCGAATGGCGGACCGGGCTGCGACGCGTCACGGGTCATTCACGACTGCGGGTCGGTGATCCGCAACTGCCGGTGACCGAAGATTTCGACGTGCGCGAATTCTTTGGGCGATTCTCGTACGATGAGCTCGACAACCGCAACTTCCCCCGGCGCGGTCAGTATCTGGTCGCCGAGTGGCGTGCCGAGACACCGCGTCTCGGTTCCGATCGACGCGCGGATATGGTCACGATCGATTGGTTGGCCGCCCGGTCAAGCGGTCGTCATACCGGCGTGTTGTGGACGTCCTACGGCACGACCGTTGACTCCGAGGTCGACAGCATTCGTGCGCTGTTTCCGCTTGGCGGCTTTCTGAATCTTTCAGGTCTGCCGCCTGATTCGCTGACGGGCCGTCACTTTGCCATCACGCGCTTGATGTACTACCGACAGATCGGTCGCGGCGGCGAGGGTTTCCTCAATGTACCGGCTTACGTGGGCTTGTCACTCGAAGCGGGCAACGTCTGGAGCGAGCGTAGCGACATGGGTTTGAGTTCGGCGCTGACTCAGGGCAGCGTATTCTTTGGCTTCGATACCCTGCTGGGACCGGTGTATCTCGGTTCGGGCTTCGGCGAGAGTGGTGAGACGGCGTTCTATCTTTTTCTCGGCCGGACGTTCTAGCTGTTCCGCTAACCGCAGAGCCGCTCAGTCGCTCAGTCGCTGCTCCTGGCGGCGAGATTCATGACCTTTTCGTAGACATGTGCCGGAAAGTCGCCAGGCCGCGAATAGTCGTGCTTGCGACTCATCTCGGCGAGCGCGGCGTCGCGTTCAGCGGCGCTCGCAAACCAGTGGGTGCGCTGCCAGTCGGCGCCGAGCAGCTTGCGGAATGGATCCCCCGGCTTGAGCGAGACGCGCAGGCCATAGGGTTTCGGTTCGCTGGTGGCCGGTTGACGCAGGTTGTGGCTGTGACAAGTACTCATGAAGGTGAAGCCTACCCGCTTGAAGAGTGCGCGTCTGCCCCCGCAGAATGGGCGCATGACACTCTTCCGCAACAAAACCGATCTCGTCACCGCGGCGCAGGCCTTGCCCGGCCGCAACACGGCCATGTCCGTGCCGCCGCTTCACTTCGTCAACGGCGCGACGCTGCTGCCGCCATTTCCGGCGGGCACCGTCGAGGCTGTCTTCGGCATGGGCTGCTTCTGGGGTGCCGAGCGCTTGTTCTGGAAGATCCCCGGAGTGGTGTCGACCTCGGTCGGTTATGCCGGCGGCTACACGCCAAACCCGACCTACGAAGAGGTCTGCTCCGGACGGACCGGGCACGCCGAAGTTGTGCGCGTGATCTTTGATCCGTCCGAAGTGTCTTATGCCACGCTGCTGCGAGCTTTTTGGGAACGCCACGATCCCACACAGGGCATGCGGCAGGGCAACGACCTTGGTACGCAGTATCGCTCAGTTGTCTATTGCACGAGCGAGGCGCAACTGGCCGAAGCGATCACGAGTCGCGACAGCTATCAGCAACAGCTCGATAAGGCCGGTGTCGGTCGTATCACCACCGAAATTCTGCGCGCACCCACGTTTTTCTATGCCGAGGACTATCACCAGCAGTACCTCGCGAAAAATCCCGCGGGCTACTGCGGGCTCGGCGGCACGGGCGTCACTTGCGTAGTTTGAGTTCGTTATTCGCCGTCTGAACATGAAGAGTCGACCATGATCGACGATCCGCTCGCGCAGGTCCTGATCTTGCTTGCGGCGGCGATACTGGTCGTGGCACTCGCGCGGCGAGTCGGTCTGCCCACGATTCTTGGCTACCTGGTGGTAGGTACTCTATTTGGCCCGTTAGCGCTGGGGGCCATCGACGAGACCGATACCACACGCCTGCTGGCCGAACTCGGTGTGGTATTTCTTTTGTTCACGCTGGGTCTGGAGTTCTCTTGGCCGCGCATGGTGGCAATGCGTCGCGAAGTCTTCGGCATCGGCAGTGGGCAGATGCTGCTGACCTCGGCGGTCGCGTCGCTGATTTTCTGGTTGATTGGCGTCGATGTCTTGCCCGCTGTGGCGCTCGGCGGAGCGATTGCGGTCAGTTCAACGGCCATCATCCTGCAACAGTTGACCGATCAGTCCGAGCTCAATCGGACGCACGGGCGCGTAGCGTTCAGCGTGCTGTTGTTCCAAGACCTCGCATTTGTCCCGTTTCTGGTGCTGGCCGGTGCACTCGCGGCCGGCTCGCTGGATTTTTCACCCGCCCGAGTCGGCACCGCCGTCGGCCTAGGGACTCTCGCCGTAGCCGTCGTCTTGCTGCTCGGCCGCTATGCGCTACGTCCTCTGCTGCACGAAATCGCCCACAGCCGCTTGCGCGAACTTTTCACGCTGGCTGTGTTGCTGGTAGCGCTCGGTGCGGCATGGATTTCCCATGCGGCCGGCGTGTCTATGGCGACAGGTGCATTCCTCGCCGGCGTGATGCTGGCCGAGACCGAGTATCGTCATCAAGTCGAAGCGGTCATTCGGCCTTTCCGCGACATTCTTCTGGGGCTTTTTTTCATTTCAGTCGGCATGATGCTCGACTTGCGTGTGTTGCAGCAGGAGTTTCAGCTCATCCTGCTGGTGCTGTTCGTGATGATTTCATTGAAGACGCTGTTGATGGTCATCGTCGGTCGTCTGGCCGGCTTGCCTGCATTCAAAGCGGTGCGCACCGGCCTTGTGCTCTCGACCGGCGGCGAGTTCGGTATCGCCATCCTCACAATTCTCATGCAGGGAAAAGTGGTGCCCGCCGAGGTGACGCAGCCACTGCTGGTAGCCATCGTGCTCAGTATGGTGACGGCGCCCTTGCTGCTGCGGCAGAACCGCCGTATCGCGCGCTTCATGCTGCGTGAGGCGGGGCCGCCACCGCGTATCGAGCCTACTCCTGAGGAGCGCGCGACGGCGGAGCTTGCGGCGCGCGAGCACGTAATTCTTTGTGGCTTCGGCAGGGTCGGTCAGAACCTCGCGCGCGTGCTCGAGACCGAGGGTCATGAGTACATCGCCATGGATCTCGATCCGGTTCGTGTGCGTACTGCTCGGGCGGCTGGAATGCCTGTGATCTACGGCGATTCCTCGGATACGGACGTGTTGCGCGAGGTAGGGCTCGCGGCATCGAGCGCTGTGATCATCACTTTTGCTGATCCGTCCACCGCCATCGGTATCGTGCGCGCGGTGCGCAGCTTGCGTCAGGACGTCCCCATCCTCGTGCGTACGGCCGATGACACCCGCCTCGACGATTTGATGGCAGCGGGCGCCACCGAAGTGGTCCCTGAGACCTTCGAAGCAAGCCTGATGCTGGCCTCGCATGCCTTGGTGCTGCTCAAGCAACCTGTCTCTCGTGTGGTACGCACCATCGCCAATATTCGGCAGGAGCGCTACGCCTCGTTGCGCGCGTTGTTGCGCGGCGAGGATTCGTTTCCAGAGGACATCGAGACGGGTATCCACGACGAATTGAAGTCGGTGGTGCTGCCGCCCGGCGCTTGGGCCGATGGCCGTACCTGCGCCGAGGTGATCGAGCGTGGTGCATCGGTACGGATCGACAGCGTGCTGCGGCACGGTATCGTCGGGCGACAGCCTGATCCCGGCATGCGCTTGCAGCAGGGCGATGAGGTGGTGATTGCCGGGACGCCCGAGAACCTTGAGCACGCCGAGAAAGTGCTGCTTGCCGGTTGATCGTCCGCGTGGGGCGCTGTGTCAGGTGGCAGAAGCCCGCAGGGCTTCGCGCAGTGTCGCGACTGCACCCTGGACCTCATCGACAGTTGAGATGAACGGCGGCGCCAGCGCCAGCGTCTCGCCCGTGAAGCGCAGCAGCAAGCCTCGCTGCAAGGCCTGCTCGAAGACCTGAAAGGCACGCAGCGCAGGCTTGCCCGGCACGGGTGTAACGTCGACCGCTGCGGCAAGACCGAGATTGCGGATATCCGCTACCAGTGGCTCACCACGCAGGCCATGGATTGCCTCTTCGAGGATCGGTGCGAGCTCGGCCGCACGCTCGATGAGCTTGCGCGCAGCAAGCTCATCGAGTGTGGCATGTGCCGCGGCGACGCCGAGTGGATGACCCGAATAGGTGTAGCCGTGGAAGAACTCGATGAGGTGCTCCGGACCATTCATGAAGGTGTCATAGATATTCGCTGCCGCCAGCACCCCGCCGAGCGGAACCGTGGCGTTGTTGACCGCCTTGGCGAAGGTGATGAGATCAGGCTTGACGCCAAAGAAATCAGCAGCGAACGGCGTACCGAGACGTCCGAATCCGGTGATCACCTCATCGAAGATCAAGAGGATGCCGTGCTTCGTGCAGATCTCGCGCAGTCGTTGCAGATAGCCTTGCGGCGGAACGATCACACCCGTGGAACCTTGCATTGGCTCGACGATGACTGCGGCGATGTTGCTGGCGTCGTGCAGCGCCACGATTCGTTCGAGTTCGTCGGCGAGATGTGTGCCCCACAGGGGTTGACCACGCGAGTAGCCCATCTTTGCGGGGTCGAAGGTATGCGGTAGATGATCGACGCCCGGGATCATGAGCGGTGCGAACATCTTGCGGTTGGCGGGAATGCCGCCCACCGATATGCCACCCATGCCGACGCCGTGATAGGCGCGCTCGCGACCGATGATGCGGGTTCGAGAGCTTTCGCCTCGGGCGCGGTGCCAGGCCACGGCAATCTTCAGCGCTGTGTCGACGGCCTCGGAGCCCGAGTTGACGAAGAATACTTTGTCTTGAGGTCGGCCGGCGAGGGCGGCGATGCGTTCGGCCAGCGCGAACGCCGGTGCGTGACCCATCTGAAAACTCGGGCTGAAATCGAGGGTAGCGACCTGTCGCTGCACGGCTGCGACCACCCGATCGGGAGAATGACCAAGCGGGCAGCACCACAGACCGGAAAGACCATCGAATACGCGCCGTCCGTCGGCGAGGGTGTAGTACGCACCCTTGCCCGAAGCGATCAACCGCGGATGTGCCTTGAAGTGACGGTTATGCGTGAACGGCATCCACCACGACTGCAGCGCGGCATCGCCAAGTCCCGCGTTACTACCGTCGATCGCCTGCGACAGCGCCATCGCGATCAGCCGCGCAGGATGGACGCGAGGCTGTGCGCAACGCGATCGACATTGGTGGGGCTGATGCCCGCGATGTTGATGCGACCATCGGGTGCCATGTAGAGGTGGTGCTGTTCGCGCGCGACCTGTACTTGTACGCCGCTCAGCGGCAGGCGCGAGAACATGCCGCGCTGCTGCTTGATCCAGCCGAAGTCACGCTGCGTGGCCGCGCTCAGCTTGTCGGCGAGCAGGGCGCGCAGGGAGTTGATGCGATTGGCCATGTGTTGCAACTCGAGCATCCAGTCCTGCCGCAGTTCAGGCGTGGCAAGCACGCGATCGACCACCGCGGCGCCGTGATCGGGCGGCATGGACCAGAGGGTGCGGGCGAGTCGGCCGAGCTGCCCGGCGACGATGCCAGCCGGTTCGCTGCCCGCAGTGAGCGCGATCAGCAGTCCGGTGCGTTCGCGGTAGATGCCGAAATTCTTTGAACATGACACCGCGATCAGCAGTTCGGGTACGGCCTTGGCGATCAAGCGAATCGAGGCGGCATCGCGATCGAGATCTTCGCCGAGTCCCTGATAGGCCATATCGAGGAACGGCACGAGACGACGCCGGGCGAGCACGTCGGCGACGGCGGCCCACTGTGCAGGGTCAAGATCCTGACCGGTTGGGTTGTGACAGCAGGCATGCAGCAGCACGAGCGAACCCGGCGCAAGTGCATCGAGTGTAGCCAGCATACGATCGAACAGCAGCGTGTTACTCGCTGGGTCGTAGTAAGGATATTGCTCGATCTTGAGACCCGCACTGCCGAGCAGCGGGATGTGGTTGGCCCACGTGGGATCGCTCACATGGATCGCGGAGCCGGGCCGCGCAGTCGTCAATAATGCGGCGCCGAGGCGCAGCGCTCCGCTGCCGCCCGGCGCCTGCGCAAGCGCAAGATCGCCCTTGCGACCCGCGAGATCGCTCCCCAAGGTCAGTGCTGCGACCTGCGTGTTGAATCCCGGATTGCCGATCGGCGAGAGGTAGGTCTTGCTGGTCTGGCCAGCCAGCATCTCTTGCTCGGCACGCTTGACCGCGCGCGGCACCGGCGTCTTGCCGGCTTCATCTTTGTAGACGCCGACGCCGAGGTCGACTTTGTCTGGCGACTCGTCCTTCTGAAAGGCGGCGGAAACGCCGAGGATGGGATCGGGCGGAACGCGGGTCAGAGTTTCGAGCATGACGGGCCTGCAGAGAGAAAAAGCGCCGCCATTATCGCAGCCCCGCTCAGCCGGTGCGACCACCCGGCGGCGGCATTCCCGGGAAGAACAGCTTGCGAAACGTCAGGCGCACATTGCGTCCGAGCGGATCGAGCAGATCGGCTTGGTAATTGACCGGCGTCGAGCCATCGAGTGCGCGTACATCCTGACGTTCGTTGAACAGGTTGCCCACCACGAGACTGACCCGAGCGCCACGCAACATTGGGTAAGGCCTGGCCCATTCGACGAGACCCAAGTCCGCGAAGAGTCGCAGGTTGACCGTGGTCAGATCCGAGAATTCGAGATCATTGCGCGTATTGCCGGCGGCCACGCGTGCGATTCGGCTGCCGGCGCGCCATTGAGTGGTCATGCGTGCGCCATAGCCTTCGCGGTTCGCACCCAAGGCCAACTCGAGCTCATGGCGCGACACGCCCGCCGTGTCGAACAAGGTGTCGCCGGCGAGCAGATCGAGTGCCGCCAGACCTGGCGCAATGGTGAGTTCGTCGTTGAGCCGTTGCGTGTAGGCGAGCGACAACTGCACGCTGCCGCGCCGCGCGAAGGCGAGGAAACGCTCGCCCATCTGCGCCATGCGCGCTCGCCGCGCCGCATCATCGACCGGTGCGCCGCCCGAGGGTGCGACGACGACTATGCCGCCAGCCGGTACACGGGGGTCGCCGCCACCCGCACCGCGTTGTCGCGGCATCGGCGATTCGGGCTGCGGTCCCCAGGGACGACTGAGATTGAAACTCACGCGCAGATCGTCGCGCTCGCGGCCGGCTAGGTTGACCGGGCGCGCATCGATCGCCAGCAAGCGTCCGCTCGGATCACGCTGAAAGCGATCACGGAACACGGCTTCGAGCTCCGGCGAGGCGATCGGCAGGCTGCTGACGAGATCGCGTGTCTCGCTGCGTGTCCAGTCGGCGTTGAGGTCGAAGTCCACATCTTCGAAGGGTCGTGAACCCAGACCCAACTTGAATACTTTGCGACGGTCCGGCGACAAGGCGGCGTTGCCACCATCGATGCGTGTGATGTCCACCGTCTCGCCGCGCAGCAAATCGAAGGTGCGCACGAAAGGAGTGGTGATCACGGCGCCACCGAGTTGCTGCATCGAGGGCGCGCCCTGCTCGTCGGTCACCGTGGCGATCACGCGGAACTGCCGCCCGCGCGACCAGATGAGACCGTAGCCCGTGGTGTCGAGCGAGCCGACATCCGAGACGTCTTCGACTGCCGCGTTGAGATTGAGCGTGAGATTGCCGAAACCGCCAGCACCCGCCTCGCTGCGCAGCAGCGGCAGATCGAGATTCAGTTGCGCTTCGCGTTGATCGCGCGAGAGGTCGCTGCGTACGTCCTGTGCGCCGCGCCGCGAGGCGCTGTCGATACCGCGCGTGCCGAGCGCGAGCTTCGCCGTCAACGACGCCGCACCCGCCGGCAAGTCGAACACCGATCCATTGATCACGAAGTCGAGGTCGGCCGTGTCGGTTCGCGAGCGACCGGTGAGACCTTCGCCGCTCGTGCTGGTCCGCGAGTCGCCGCGCTCGAGGCCGGCCGTGGCCGACCAGCGCCAACCGGGCAGCGTGCCTTGCAAGATGGCGCCGAGCCGTGCGTCCTGCGTCTCGACGCTGCGACGCAGTGTTGATAAGCCCGTCGGCAGGCTACGCAGTCCGAGCAAAGAATCACGCTGTCCATCGTCGAGGCTTGCGTTCACGGTCATGGCAAAGCCCTCGCCAAAAGGCTTGGCGAGTACGAGGTTTGCCGTCAACTGTTCGCTGGTCGGGGAGAGCGAGCGGAAGCTCGCATCGGCGTTGGGCACGCCGCTCGCGCCGACCACATTGCGTTCGCTCTCGAGCAGGCCTTCGTCGCGCCGCGCCTTCAGATCGACCTGCAGTCGATCATCGCGTTGAATGCGCAGCCAGCCGCCGTTGAGATCGGCGCCTTCGCGACCGCCGTCCGTGCTGCCGCGCGCGCCGAACTCGCCGGTGTAGGCGCGAAAGCGGGGGCGCAGCACGATGTTCACGACGCGCTGATCGGCGCGATAGCCGTATTTGAGCGCGACTTCTTCGGGGAGGATATCGGTGCGCAGGATGGCCTCGGTCGGCAGATCGCGCACTTCGCCAAACCCCGAGGTGCGCACGCCATTGACGAGCACGATGGGGCGTCCTGAGCCGCGACCGCGATTACTGCCGAGTTGCGGACCCAGCGCTGTCAGCAGTTCGGCGACGGAGCTGACGCCGAGCGCGCGGATTTCTTCGGCCGAGAGTTGCAGCTCGGGGGTGATGTCACCGAGCACCGCCCCGAGTTCCCGCCGACCGGTGACGACGATTTCTTCGAGTCCTTCATCGTCGCTTTGCGCAGCGGCAGCCGCGGCGGCGAGGGCGAGCAGAGTAGGCGCAAGCAGACAGGCGAGCCGTTTCATGGGTCATCCGTGACATCGAAGGTGCGCATTCGACCCGAGGAGGGGGGTGGAGTTCAAGTCAAGAGTTGTCGGCGCCGTCTGCGGCGCCACAGCCACCACAAGGCGAGCGCACCAAGGAGCCCGACGGCGGGCCCCGCAAGCTCGGGCAGGATCACGCGACGCACGGCGTTGCGACTCACCTGTTCGAGGGGGCTATAGCCCTCGGGCAGCGGCAGCACGCCTTCATCGCGCTCGAACTTGCGGTAAGCAGCCAGCAGTCTTGCGAAATCTTCGGGATAACTCGTCCGCAGGTCACGCGTCTCCCCCGGATCGCGTGCGATATCGAACAGTTGCCACTCGCCGCTGCCGACGGGTGGCAGATTGCGCACCAGTTTCAGATCGCCGGCGAACAGGGCGGCATTACCCGCGAGTTCGTAACCGACGGGCTCAGTCGCGGTGCGGTTGCTCGCTGCAAGCCCTTTCAACACGGGCATCAGGCTCTTGCCTTGCAGGGGCTCCACGCCCGCGGATCGCCCCGGATGCGGGACGCGCGCGAGCTCGAGCAGCGTCGGCGTGACGTCCATAACATGGGTGAAACCACCATGAATCCGTCCGCCCGTTTGATCTTTGGGGAGCACATCCGGACCGCTGATGATCAGCGGAACGCGCAGACCTCCTTCGCCGGCATAGAATTTGTGGGTCGCGAGCGGCGCGGCCGCAACACTCGCCCAATTGCGGCCGATGGTCGCATACCCGCCTTTCGCACCCAGATCCTCGAGCGCCCTCGAATACTGCGTTGCAAGCCACAGCCTGCCGGAGAGATATTCATAGGGATCGGAGGGCTCGGCGCCGTTGTCCGAGAGAAACACGAAAACCGTATCGTCTGCTTCGCCGAGCTCCTCCAATGTGGCACGCAAGCGACCGATTTCGTGATCCATCGACTCGAGCATGGCGGCATAGACTTCCATGCGCCGTGCGTCGTAGGCGCGTCGCTCGGCGCTCAAGCTGCGCCAGTCTTCGAGCCCCGGCCACGCCGCAAGCGCTGAGTTCGCCGGAATCAGTCCAAGTTCGATGCTGCGCGCGTGTCGCTGCTCGCGCAGTGTTTGCCAGCCGGCGTCGTAGCGTCCGCGTTGGCGCTCAATGAAGTCTCGTGGGGCCTGCAGCGGAATATGATTGGCCTGAAAAGCGAGATAAAGAAAAAAAGGTTGACCCTGCCCTGTTGGCGGCGCTGCGGTTGCGGATTCGGCTGTGGCTGAGGCTGAGGCTGAGGCTCGCGATGCGGTGATGTTTGCCGCGCGCGGGCGAACACCCCGATCCTCGCGTAACCACTTTATCGCGCGATCCACGTAGAAGGTCGAGGAATAGAATTCTTTGGGCATGCGCGCCGGTTGTCCATCCTCGAACCAGTAGACGCGATCGGTCAGCGCGAGATAACGCTGGGCGGTCTGCCAGTTGTCCGAGCCGCTGTCGCCTTGCACAAGCGAGCGGTCGAAGCCGCGAGCCGGCGGCAGATTGTGTGCCTCCTTGCCGACATGCCACTTACCGACGGCGTAGGTGCGATAGCCGCTGCGCTGCAGCAGCGAACTGACCGTCACCACATCGCGATCGAGCACCGTGAGATAACCCGGCCGCCCTTCGAGCTCGGGCGGTACGGACTCGCGCATCGCGCCGACACCGGAGCGATGACTGTTGAGACCGGTCAGCAGCATCGCGCGGGTCGGTGAGCATTCTCCGGAAACGTGGAAGTTGGCGAATCGCGTTCCGGATGCGGCGAGTGCATCAAGATTCGGCGTGTGGATCTCGCCGCCGAAGGCACCGAGATCGGAGTAGCCGATGTCATCGGCAACGATCAGGACAATATTGGGGCGGGTGGTCGTTGTCTCGCTTGCGGCAGCGGGTGACAACCAAAGAATTGTCGCCGCTGCAGCGGCCGACAGAACACGCAGACCCGGCCTTACCACGACCGCTTCGTCTCAGCGCTTCGGCTTTGGCAGAAAGCGGCCGAGCTCGCGCTTGGCGATTGCGTCGCGATGCACCTCGTCGGGACCGTCGGCGAGGCGCAGCGTACGCTGCGAGGCGTAGGCATAAGCGAGAGGGAAGTCCTCGCTGACGCCCGCCGCACCATGCGCCTGAATCGCCCAATCGAGAATACGGGTGGCGAGATTGGGAGCCACGACCTTGATCATCGCGATCTCGTTGCGTGCGGCCTTGTTGCCGGCAACGTCCATCATCCAAGCGGTCTTCAGGGTCAGCAGTCGTGCCTGCTCGATCATCAGCCGCGATTCGGCGATACGTTCGCGCCAAACGCCTTGAGTGGCGAGTGGCTTGCCGAAGGCGACGCGCTCTGCAAGCCGCTGGCACATGAGTTCGAGCGCGCGCTCGGCCATGCCGATCGAACGCATGCAGTGGTGAATGCGTCCGGGGCCGAGTCTGCCCTGGGCGATCTCGAACCCACGACCCTCGCCGAGCAGGATGTTCTCGGCGGGCACGCGCACGTCAGTGAGCGAGATCTCCATGTGACCGTGGGGTGCATCGTCGTAACCGAACACCGGCAACGGACGCTCGACCCGGACACCCGCAGTATCGGCGGGCACGACGATCATGCTCTGCTGAGCGTGCGCCGCCGCATCCAGGTTGCTACGGCCCATGACGATATAGACCGCGCAACGCGGATCGCCGGCGCCTGAACTCCACCACTTGCGCCCGTTGAGAACATAGTGATCACCGTCGCGCTCGATACGGCAGGCGATGTTGGTGGCGTCGGAGGAGGCCACATCGGGCTCGGTCATCAGAAATGCCGAGCGAATTTCGCCGCGCAGCAACGGTTCGAGCCAGCGGTCCTTGAGGTCTTCGCTCGCGTAGCGCTCGAAGACTTCCATATTGCCGGTATCGGGAGCCGAGCAGTTGAAGACCTCCGGCGCGAACGATACCCGGCCCATGATTTCGCACAGCGGTGCGTAATCGAGGTTAGAGAGCCCCTCGGGGGCGCGCGCACTGCGCGGCAGAAAAAGGTTCCAGAGACCGGCGATGCGCGCCTTGGTCTTCAGCTCCTCGATGAGGCGGGTCGGCCGCCACGGATTGCCCGCCGCCCGATTGGCCGCGATTTCTTCAAAGAATGCACGCTCATTCGGGTAGATGTGCTCGTCCATGAAGGCGAGCAGACGGGTCTGCAGGGCTTTGACGGTATCGCTGTATTGGAAGTCCATGTGGTTGCCTGCGATCCGGTCAACGGTGCGAGGGTCGTGGGCCGGACAAGGTGAGCCGAAACGTCTCGATCGCCGACTCATCGTAGCCGAGTTCGCGCAGGATTTCGTCGTTGTGCTCGCCAATGGCCGGCAAAGATAGCCGCGGTGCGGCGGGTTCGCGCAGAAACTTGATCGGCACTCCGATGTGCTCGTGACCTTGCGCATCGTGCAGGTGCATACCGCGGCTGTTGACCTGCGGATCATCGAAAGCCTCGCGCAGATCGTTGACCCAGGCGAAGCCGATGTCCTTGTCGCGAAACCAGTCGATCCATTCGGCGCGGCTGCGGCCGGCGAAGACCTCGCGCAGAAAGGCCGTGAGCGGGCGCTGATGAGTACCAGGACCACGCTCGGCGAGTTCGACCAGGTCAAGTCTCCCGAGTTCGCCAAGCAGATTGCGTACGAACTTCAACTCCTGCGCACCGAGCACAACGTGCCGATCGTCGCGGGTTCGGTAGATGTTGTAGAACGCGGCGCCACCCAGACTGCGCTCTTCCTTGATGCGCGGCGCGCGCTTCTCGGCAAAAGTTGAACCGGTGATGTTCGGCGTCCAGGCGATCGCCGAATCGAGCATCGCGATATCGAGATAGTCGCCGCGGCCGCTCTTCTCGCGACGATAGAGCGCCATCAGCACACCGGCGAGCGCGTGTAACGATGCGGTGATGTCGGCGACCGGTACATGCGGCATGACCGGCTCGCCATCATTGCCTTGGTTGAGACTGACGAGCCCTGCAAGGGCTTCGGTGGCAAGGTCGTGTGCCGGTCGGTCGCGATAAGGGCCGGTCTGACCGAAGGCCGAGATCGAGCAGTAGACAATGCGTGGATTACGTGCGCTCACCGCGGCGTAACCCACGCCGAGTCGATCGACCACACCTGGACGAAATGCTTCGACAAAGACGTCTGCCGATTCGCAGAGTTTGAGCAGGGCTTCACGGCCCTCGGGCGATTTCAGGTTCACGCAGAAGCTTTTCTTGCCGCGCTGCGTGTTGCGGAAGAACACGGTATGCCCGCCTTCGACGAGACCAATCTGTCTGCCCGGTTCGCCCTCGCCGGGAGGCTCGATCTTGATCACCTCGGCGCCATGATCGGCCATCATCAGGGTGAGCTGTGGCCCGGGCAGAAATTGCGACAGATCGACGACGCGCAGGCCTTCGAGCTTCATGTCACGCCCTTGGCGCGCAGCGTGTCGATTTCTTCGGCCGAGTAGCCGAGTTCGGCGAGCACCTGCGAGGTGTCGGCACCGAGCGCGGGTGCGGTGCGCGAGGGCAGGCGTGCGCCATCGAGCTTGATCGGATTGGCGAGCGCCCGAAAATCCGCGCGCAACGGGTGCGGTACGTTGCGCACCATGCCGGTCGCGGCCGGAAAGGGATTGTCGAGCGCCTGCGCCATGTCGTACACGGGAGCGGCAGGTAACACGCCCTGTAACTTACCGAGCCAGTTTGCGGTGGTATCGCGACGGAACTCGGCATCAAGCAGCGGCGTGAGTGCCTCGCGGTGCTCGCGACGCAGCGGCATGCTCGCAAAGCGCGGATCCGCAGCCAGCATCGGCGCATCAAGCACCCGCATCAGTTCATGCCAGAACTTCTCGGTCATGCACATGACGAAGATCCAGCCGTCTGCGGTCTCGAAAAGCTGGACGGGCGTGGCGGTGGGGTGTGCACTGCGCGGCATACGGCCGGTGATGAGGCCATCATTGAGATACCAGCTGCCCGGGTAGGACAACTGGTGCAGCGCGACATCAAACAGGGTGACGTCAACGTCGCGCCCAACGCCGCTGCGCTGCACGCCAAGGAGCGCCGACACCAGCGCGAGCGCGGTGGTGATGCCGGTCATGAAATCGATGATGGACAGACCCATGCGTGCGGGCGGCGTGCCGGGTTCGCCCGTGACATGCAGATAGCCCGCCTCGGCCTGCATCAGATAGTCGTAGCCCGGCCACGCGCGACGCTCGTTGTCACGACCGTACGCCGACAAGTGCGCGCACACGATCCGCGGATTGACGGCTTGCAGCGCAGCGTAGGTCAGGCCGAGTTTGTCGGGTTGGTCACCACGCAAATTATTGAGTACGGCATCGGACGTCGCGACCAGTTTGCGGAATGCTTCCTGTCCTTCGCTGCGCTTGAGATCGAGGCAGACGCTTTTCTTGTTGAGATTGAAAGTCTGGAAGAAATGGGAGTCGCGTTCCCCGAGGAAATACGGTCCCATGCCGCGCGTGGCGTCGCCGCCCTGAGCACGATTCTCGATCTTGATCACCTCGGCGCCGAGATCGGCGAGATACATCGAGCCGAACGGTCCCGCGCCGAAGGCCTCGAAGGTGAGCACGCGCAGGCCGGTGAGCGGTAGAAAAGGCGCGGTCGTTGACGACGCGGTCGTTGAAGATGCGGTCGTCACAGCGGATGCCTCTCGATGAGCTGCCGCGCGATGATGATGCGCTGCATTTCATTGGTGCCTTCGCCGATGCACATCAGCGGGGCATCACGGAAATAGCGCTCGACGTCGAAATCGGTCGAATAGCTGTAACCGCCGAAAATGCGCATGGCCTCGAGACTGTTCTCGACACCCGCTTCGGAGGCGAATAGTTTGGCCATGCTCGATTCGAGATCGCAGCGCTCGCCCGTGTCGTATTTGCGCGCGGCCTGCTCGATGAGCAGGCGCGAGGCTTCGACGCGAGTGGCCATGTCGGCGAGCTTGAGCTGAATGGCTTGATGCTGCGCTATCGGCTTGCCGAAGGTCTGGCGTTCCTGCGCATAGCGCAGCGCATCGCGCAGTGCACCGGCGGCGATGCCTGCGCCACGCGCGGCGACATTGATTCGGCCGAGTTCGAGGCCGCCCACCGCTTGCTGGAAGCCGCGGCCTTCGCTGCCGCCGATCAGCTGGTCGAGTGGTACCCGGAAGTCCTCGAACACGAGTTCGGCGCTGTCGATGGACTTGTAGCCGAGCTTGCGGATTTTCTTGGCGGCTTTGAAACCCGGGCCTTTCTCGCAAAGGAACATGCTCATGCCCTTGTGACGCGGCTCGGCATTGGGATCGGTCTTCACGAGCACCCCGAAACAGCTGCCGTACACGCCGTTGGTGATCCAGGTCTTGGTGCCGTTGATGACGTAATGATCGCCTTCGCGACGCGCAACCGTACGGATTGCCTGCAGATCGGTGCCTGCATTGGGTTCGGTGAGGCCGATGCCGCCGCGTAACTCACCGCTCGCGAAGCGTGGCAGCCAGCGGCGTTTTTGCTCGTCGGTGCCGTGGCGCTGCACGCAGGCCGCCATGATGAGATGCGAGTTGAAGATACCGACGGGCGCCATCCACACCGAGGCAATGGACATCACGATGCGTGCGTAGGTCGAGGCCGAGAGTCCGAGGCCGCCGTACTCCGGCAGGATGGTCGCGCCGAAGAGGCCGAGTTCCTTCATCTGTTCGACGATCTCTGCCGGGTACTCATCGGCATGATCGAATTTTTTGGCGACTGGGCGCAGCTCGCGTTCCGCCCAGCGCTCGATGGTGTCGATGATCTCCTGATCGGTGTTGCTATCCATCACGTAATCCTCAATAACCCATTCGGTCTTCGACAGCGTGGCCGCGTTTGGCCACGAGTATCGTGCGCTCGAAACTGCAGACGACTTTACGGTCTTGGTTGCGACCGATGGTGCGCACGGTGACGAGGCCCGCGGTTGGACGCGAGTTCGACTCGCGTTTCTCGAGGACCTCGGATTCGGCGTAGAGCGTATCGTCCGGGAAAACAGGCGCGCTCATGCGTATGTCGCGCCAGCCGAGGTTGGCGATGGCTTTTTGACTGACATCGGTCACGCTCATGCCGACGAGAATGGCGAGTGTGAGCGGCGAAGCCACAATGCAACGACCGAACTCGGAGGCCTTGCCGTACTCCGCATCGAAGTGCAGGGGATGGGTGTTCATGGTCAGCAGCGTGAACCAGGTATTGTCAGCTTCGCTGATCGTGCGGCCGGGTCGGTGTTCATAAACATCTCCCACCGTGAAATCTTCGTAGTGGCGCCCAAAGGATTCGCGGAAGCGTTGCGGGGCGATCTGCAGGGGGGTGTGGGACATGCGAGGCTCCGGTCATTTGTACGGACAATAACGGCAAGTATGCCATAATGTCCGGACATGAAGCGCATCCCCCGCTACCGCGAACTCGCCCTGCAGCTGCAGGCGTCGATCCTTGATGGTCGATATCCGATCGGCGCTGTCTTGCCGGGAGAGCTGGAGCTCGTCACGCGCCACCGGGTAAGTCGCCATACGGTCCGCGAGGCCTTGCGCTGTCTCGAGGAGCTCGGGCTCATTCGTCGCAGCCGCGGGGTGGGTACGGTGGTGACCGCCGATCGTCCGGAGAGCACTCACGTGCAGCATCTCGGCAGTCCCGGCGAGTGGATGCGCTATCCCGAGGGCAGCAAGCTCGAGGTGATCGACACCGCAGTGATCAGCGCCGATGCCGAACTCGCCACGAGTCTGCGGGTACGCCGCGGCAGCCGGTGGCACAAGGTGAGCACCCTGCGGCGACTCGCCGACGGTGTCACCGTGATCGGCTGGTCCGATATCTATTTGCCGCCGCGCCACGCGGCGCTGGTCGAGACCGTGGGACGGCGTCGCGGCATGCTTTACGAGGCATTGGAGCAACGTTATGGCACGCGGGTTGCCGAAGTGGCGGTGGAAATTCATGCGGGGCTGGTGTCGGCATCGCGGGCGATGCAGCTCGCTGTGCCGATCGGCAGTCCGTCGCTGCGGGTGACGCGGCGCTACCGCGATGCAACGGGGCGGCTGCTGTTCGTGACCGTCGCTGAGCACCCGGCCGAACGATTCACCTATGCGTTCGAGCTCAGTCGCGGTGCGACGGGGGGCTGGCGGGAGCATTGACGGCGCGGTCCGCAGCCCGAGCACTGCTGCGGGCGAGATCGAGGACCAGGATGCCGAGCACGATCAGCGCCATGCCCGCCCACTGCCACGCCGACAGTCGCTCCCCGAGCAAACCCCAAGCGAGTACCACGGTGGTGGGCGGGCCGACCGTCGAGAGCACCGCGCCACGTTGTGCGCCGATGCGGCGCACGCCCTCAGCCTGCAGGGAAGCGGGCAGAAACATGCAGAAGACGGCGATTCCGAGCAGCAGCAGCCAGGCCTCGGTGCCTAGGCTTGCGAGGTCCGCGGTGCCATGCACGATGAGGTAATGCGGCGCCAGACAGACGGTGGCCGCCGTCATGGCGAGCAGCGTGAAGCGAGCGCTGCCGACGCTGCGCGTGTACTTTTCGCTGACCAAAAAATAGATCGCATAGGACAGGGCCGAGCCGATCACCAGCAGGGCGCCAAACAGATTGGCACGCAGCTCTTCGAGGTCCAGACCACCCATGGTGAAGAAAATACCGAGGTAGGTGAGGGCGGTGGCGGAGAGCACGCGACCGGATGGCCACTCCCTATCGCGCACCGAGGTGAAGAGCACGACCATCGCCGGATAGCTGAAGATCAGCACACGCTCGATGCTGGCATCGATCATGGTGAGTGCCGCGAAGTCGAGCAGCGCGCCGACGTAATAGCAGAGCGCGCCTGCGAGTGCAGCCATGAAGATTGCCTGTGGCGGCGTCGCGCGGATGGTTTGCCAGGATTCGCGACGCAACGCGAACCACCAGAAGAGTGGCAAAGAAATCACCGCGCGGATTGCGACCACAGCCTCGACGCTGACGCCGAGCGCATAGAGCTTCTTGGCAAAGATACCCTTGGCAGCGAACAGCATCGCCGCCAGCGCGCAGGCGAGCGCGCCGTAAGGGTCGACAAAACCTGCTCGGCCCGACCCCGCTTCGCTCAACCGACGCTGCTCCGGTCGACGCTCGTGGTGTTGCTTGGCGCGCCGCTGGCGCTGCGCTCCGCGGCGAACCGCGCAATCGCCCAGATGCAGCCGCCGGCGATGAGGATCTCGCCGAAATTATCCAGTTTGTAGTCACGCAGCGGCGGCATCGCCGAGGCGAGCATCAGCACTCCCCCCGCGAACATCCACGGAAAGCGACGCCGCAACATGAGCACGAAACCGCAGCCGATCACCACAAAGCAGGTAAGGATCGCGGCGATGGGCGGGCTGCTGCGTACGGCCACCTGATCGGGGAAGCAGAAGTTCTCCGTCGAGACAGCGGTCGAGTAACGGATCAGATCGAACTCGCAGACCGGATACAGGTTATCCCGCCAGAAGTGCGGCAGATCGAACAAGATGAGCGCGAAAGTCAGCGAGCAAAACACCAGCATCGCCCGCGTGCTTTGCATGCGTGCGAAGCCTGCGAGGCGCAGCGCAGATCCGGCGGCAACGATGAGCCAAGTGCCCGCCAACCAGTGCAGCCAGAAGCGCGGCCACGACAGCGCCTCAAGCAGTGGCGACAGCCCGATGAATTTGCCGAGCCCCACGATCAGGTTGTCCCACACCAGGCCGAACTGCGGCAAAAGCAGACAAGCGGCGATGAGGAGTCCGGTTCGCCGCCATATCTTCCAGACCCATACGAGCAAGACCGCCTGCAGGAGGGCCTGAAAGAGGAAAAGTTCCGAGTACATGGCCGGAGCGTATCATTGAAATCGTCGATCGGGACGGGGTCACATGACGAGGTACGAGTGATGAGTGGACCACTGCAGGGAATCAAAGTCGTCGAGATGACGAGCGTGGTGCTCGGGCCATGGGCCTGCCAAATGCTCGCCGACATGGGCGCGGACGTCGTCAAGATCGAGCAGCCCCGCGGCGATAGCAATCGCTCGCTCGGCGCGGCCAACAATCCCGGCATGGCGGCGCTCTATCTCACCTGCAACCGCAACAAGCGCAGCATCGTGCTCGATCTGCGCGTGGCGGGGGCTCGCGATGCGCTGCTGGCGCTCGTCAAAGATGCCGATGTGTTCGTGCACAACAACCGTCCGCAGGTCATGACCAAGCTGGGTCTCGATTACGCCGATCTGCGCAAGGTGAATCCCCGCATCATCTACTGCGGTGCTTACGGTTACTCGAAGAAAGGGCCGTACGGCCGACTCGGCGCGCTCGATGACTCGATTCAGGCGGCGAGTGGTATCGCCATGCTCAATGAAATGGTCCTGGGCGAGCCGCGCTATTTGCCCACGGTCGTGGCCGACAAGACCACGGCGATCACCGTGGTGTACGGCGTGCTCGCAGCGCTCTTCCATCGCGAACGCACGGGCGAGGGCCAGGAGCTTGAGGTACCGATGTTCGAGACCATGGTGAACTGGGTCATGGCCGAGCATCTCTGGGGCATGACCTTCGAGCCGCCCAAGGGCAAACCAGGCTACACGCGTCTCATGAGCAAGGATCGCAAGCCCTATCGCACCAAGGATGGCTACATCGCAGTGCTGCCGTATCTCGATGCGCATTGGGTGAAGTTCTGTCAGGTCACCGATCACCCGGAATTCATTGATGATGCGCGCTTCCGTACGCTCGCGGATCGCGTACGCAATATCGATGCGACCAACCAGACGACGGCGATGATCATGGCGGCGCGCACCACGGCAGAGTGGCTGCAGGTGCTCGAGAATTCGGGGATTCCGCACATCGTGGTCAATACCCTCGAGGATCTCGCCGAGGATCCGCACCTCAAGGCCACAGGCTTCTGGCAGAGTTTTGATCACCCCACCGAAGGCCGCCTGCGGCTGCCCTCGTTCCCGGTGAACTTCAGTGCGACACCGGCCTCGATTCGCGATCCAGCGCCGCGCCTCGGTGAGCACACGGTCGAGGTGCTGCGTCAGGCGGGTCTTGATGAGCAGGCGATCGCCGCGCTCACCGCGAGCGGTGCAGCCATGACCGCCGAGCAAGCGGCAAGCTCAGTGGGCGTCGGCGGCGACTGACCGGCTGACGTCTGGCCCGCCGGCGATTGATCAGGCCTGCAGGCCGTACACACGCAGCGCGTTGTCGCGCAGGAATTTGCGCAATGGATCCGCGCGCAGATTGAGGCCGAGCACCTCGTCCATGGTGCGTTTGAAGCCGAGCACCGGGAAGTCCGTGCCGAACATCACCTTGTCCTGACCGTAACTGTTGATGTAGTTCACGAAGGACTGCGGCCAATATTTTGGACTGTGTGCATCGGAACCGATGTACACGTTCTCGTGCTTCCATGCCATGGCGATCATCTCGTCGGTCCAGGGGATGCCGACGTGAATGCCGATCAGCTTCAGTTCCGGGAAGTCGCAGGCGATGCCGTCGAGCAGGATCGGTCGACCGACGCTGCGCATGGGCTGCTCTTTCGCGTACACCATCGACTGTCCAACCTGCATCTGGATGGGCACCCCGAGCTCGCAGCACTTGGCGTAGAAAGGGTAGTACTTGGCGTGATCGGGCGGCAGGTCGAACCAGTGTGGATAGAGATGCGCGCCGATGAAGCCCATGTTCTTCACGGCGTCCTCAAGGGCGCGGACGCCGTTCATGCCCTCATAAGGATCGAGTCCGGCCATGGCGTAGAAGCGACCCGGATACTTTTCGACGGCGCGTGCAATGATTTCATAGGGCAGGTGGAAGGATCCTGGCAGCCCACGCCGACCCGCCTTGGGCGCAAACAGGAAGGCCCGCTCGATGCCGGCTTCGGCCATCTGTGCGAGTTGCTCTTCGAGCGAGACTCCGGCCATGCGTGTCTTCGACTTCATCTTCCCGGCAAAGAACTGGTCCTGCCAGCCGGGCCGATGGGAGATGGCTTCTTCGGTCCAGATACCGCTGACAATATCAATGGCGGGAACGGGCGGCTGGGTGGTCACGGGGTGATCCTCGTTATTGGGTGGTCGCGGTTGTTCGTGGTCACGCGACGCCGACCGAGCGTACTGCGGTGGCCTAATGATGCCGAAACGGATACCGCCGGGCGGGTGGGTTTGCCTTCGTTTCACCGCGAGACGGCCGTTTCACCAAACGCGTTATGTTGTCAAAATACAACAATTGAAATCGTTCAAGCACGCCATTTGCGTTGCTTGACGCGGTGGAACCACCGTAGACTCCGGACGTTTTTTCCCAACGCCCATTCAGGAACGACACGGAGGTCTCATGTTCCACCGCCATCGCAAGCTGACCTTGATCGGGGCGAGCGTGCTCGCCACGATCGCCGCTGCCCAATCGGTAGCGCAGGAAGCCCAGCTCGAGGAAATCGTCGTCACCGCGCGTCAGCGCGCAGAGCGCATTCAAGACGTGCCGGCGACCGTGCAGGCCTTCACGGCGAGCGAGATCGCTTCAGCCGGCATCGAGCGTCCGCAGGACTTCATCGCCCTGACGCCGGGTGTGGCACAGGTACAAACCGCCGAAGCGGGTGATCTGCAGGTCACGATCCGCGGCATCAATACGGGTCGCGATGCCGAAACGAATTTCGCGTTGGTGGTCGATGGCGTGTTGCAGACCAACCCGAACGCGCTCAACCAAGAGCTGAACAACGTCAGCCAGATCGAAATCCTCAAGGGCCCGCAGGGCGCCCTCTACGGCCGCAACGCCGTGGCCGGTGCGCTGATCATCACCACCCGTCAGCCGGGCGACGAAGTCGAATTCGATGTCGGTGCCGGCTACGGGCAGTACAACAGCTTCAAGGCCAACGCGTATCTTGGTGGCCCGATCAGCGACACCATGAAGGGGTCGATCTCGGCGTACACCCGCAAGACCGACGGCCAGTGGGAGAACTCGCTCCTCAAGTGCGACGATTGCGTCGATTTCTTTGAAGAAACCGGCGTCAACGCGCGCGTGATCATGAACGCGGGTGAGTCCGGCAAGCTCGACTTCAAGGCCAAATATTCGAAGCTCGATGCGGGCGCGATCAACTTCAACGCGTCGCTTGGCCTCAAGGAAGTGGCCGGCGCGACGGGCGCGGGCCTCTTCTGGGAAGATCCGAACGATCACCAGTTCGTGTACATCAACAACGTCAAGCCGCAAAACGAGCAGGAAAACATCAACCTGTCGGTCAAGGGTGACTGGGATGTCGCGGCGGGCACGCTCACCGCGGTGGCTGCGTTCAACGATCAGACCAACTACTTTCTCACCGACGGCACCAGCGCCGCGTTTTTCCTCTACAGCCTGACGCCCGCGTGCCAACGCAGCAACGATGCCCGACCCGGCAACCCGCTGCCGGCACCGTTCGGCCCGTATGCGCCGACGAATGGGTTTGTGACCACATTCTTCCCGCCCTATGGCCCGAGCCTCTGTGACGGCTATCAGTACCAGCAGCGTGACCAGAAGGACACCAGCGTCGAAGTGCGTCTGGCCTCGCCCGGTGAGGAACGTCTGCGCTGGGTCGCGGGCGCGTACTTCGCGGACATCGCGCGGCGCGTGGTCGTCTCGCAGGGCTCCGACAACGGTACCGGCTTCCAGGCGCAGGCCCTCGTGCGCACTGGCGGTCCGAACCCGACCGACCTGCTGTATGACGATGACTTTGACAGCAGCGTGCTCGCCGGCTTTGGTCAATTGGCCTACGACGTGCGCGAAGATATCGAACTCGCGCTCGCCCTGCGCTATGACCGCGAGAAGCGGGACGTGACCAACAACGTGCCGAAGATTGCACCGCAGACTCCGGGATTCTTTGGTGTGATTTCGGGTGCTGCAACCTTCATCAACCCGGCTTACTCGACCAACCCGAACCTCGCGGCCATCCCTGGCCGTTCGCGGACCTTCTCGCAGTTGCAGCCGAAGGTGTCGCTCAACTGGGATGCGACGCAGGACGTGTCGTTCTTCACCTCTTACGGTGTCGGCTTCCGTTCGGGCGGCTTCAACTCGACCGGCGTGCGCGCCACGATCGAGAGCACCTACGCGGGTCTTTGCACCGGCACGGCACCGACGCTCACCTTCGTGGGCGTCGCGCAAAACCCGGCGAGCTTGCCCCGCTGCACCGGCACGAACCGCAGCATCCGCAACGTCAACGACAGCTACGAAAAGGAAGTCTCCAAGGCTTTCGAGGCGGGCGTGAAGTCGACGCTGCTCGATGGTTCGCTGGCGTTCAATGCCGCGGTCTACTCGACCAAGCTTGAGGACATGCAGTTCTTCAACTTCTTCGCCGGTCCGTTCGGTCTGCTGCGCGTCGTGACCAACGCCGAAGAAGCCAAGATTCAGGGCTTCGAGTTCGACACCCGCTGGCGTGCGACCGATTCGATCACGCTGTTTGCGGGCTACGCCTACACCGACAGCGAGATCGAGCGTTACGACGGTCGTCCTTACACTGCGGGCAACAAGGTGCCTTACGCGCCGAAGTACACCGGCAACGCGGGCATCGACTTCAAGACGCCGATCGGCAGTGGTGACTGGACCTTCAATGCACGTCTCGACGGTTCTTTCGTCGGCGAGACCTGGTTCAGCACCGTGCAGGACAACCTCGTGCCCAACATCTTCGGTCTGCTCGCCGGCTTCGGCCAGGGCGACTTCTCGAAGCAGAAGCGCGATGCGTTCTACACCGTCAATGCGCGACTCGGAGTCAGCAATGGCAGCTTCGGCGTGACGGCTTGGGGCCGTAATGTGACCGACGAGAAGTATCTCGCCGAAATCATTCCGGCACCCGAGTTCGGTGGTTCGTTTATCCACGATGCGCCGGGCAGCTCATGGGGTGTGGATTTCACCTACTCGTTCCGCTGATCGACGCGACATCCTGAGCGACGCGACATCGTTCACGTCGGCGTCAAACCAAGGCCGAAGGGAGCAATCCCTTCGGCCTTTTTATTTCGGGGTGCGTTTATTTTCAGGGTGTGGATGTCACGGGTGTAAAATCATCCTGTGAATCGCACCGAGATCGAGTTTCCGGCCAAGCACTCCGCGCTGCGCGACGATGTGCATATGCTCGGCACGCTGGTTGGCGAAGTTCTGCGCGATCAGGGGGGCGAAGAGCTTTTTGCATTGGTCGAGCGCGATCGCACGCTCTCCATCGCGCGTCGCGGTGGTGACACGGCGGCTGCGACTGAACTCGAGCAGCGAGTAGCTGGGCGCGAACCCGCGCTGGCACGCGACCTCGAGCGCGCCTTCTCCACCTGGTTTCAGGCGGTCAATTTGGCCGAGCAGGTCCATCGCATCCGGCGACGGCGAGCGTATTTTCAGGATGACGCTGAACGGCCGCAGCCGGGTGGCGTCGATGATGCGATCTCGCGGCTCAAAGCCGCCGGACTCACGCTCGATGAGGTCATCTCGCTGCTCGGCTCGCTGCACATCGTGCCGGTGTTCATGGCGCATCCGACCGAATCCACACGCCGCACGATACTGCGCAAGCAGCTGCGTCTCGCCGAATTGCTGTACGACCGGCTCAATCCGACCCTCGCGCCCAACGAGCAACGGGCCTCGCGAGGGCGTATCCGCGTCGAGCTGACGACCGGTTGGCAGACCGAGGACCATCCGCGTCAACGTCTTACCGTCGCCGACGAGCGCGAGCACGTGCTGTTTTTTTTGGCCGAGGTGCTCTATCGGATTATTCCGAATTTCTATGAGGAGATTGCCGAGTCTCTCGGCAA
Organism: Steroidobacteraceae bacterium; assembly: GCA_044351225.1. Taxonomy (GTDB): domain Bacteria; phylum Pseudomonadota; class Gammaproteobacteria; order Steroidobacterales; family Steroidobacteraceae; genus UBA964. The sequence continues at coordinate 3,182 of JBILGD010000012.1, read as the reverse complement.
GTACTACGGCGTTGATCCGGATATGCTCGAGTTGCCGACCATCATTCGCTTCGGCAGTTGGGTGGGCGGCGATATGGACGGCAACCCGGACGTGCACGCCAAAAGTCTGCGCGAGACGCTGGCACGACATCAGCAAACCATCGTCAACGCCTACTTCCTCGAAGTACAAGGACTCGCGCAATTGTTGTCGCAGAGTGCGAGCCGCAGCGGGCTGAGTGCGGCGTTGCGACAGCGCAGCGAAGAATATGCAACCTTGCTGCCGGGTGCGCGCAGTGCCGCGCCGACGCGGCACGACCGAATGCCCTATCGCGTGTTTCTCGGGCAGATCGCCGAGCGTCTGCGCGCGACCTACGAGGGTCGTCCGGCCGGTTACGAGGGACCGCTGCAGTTTCAGCGCGACATCGATCTTGTCGCTGACAGTTTGCGTAGGCATCGCGGTCGTCATGCGGGTCTCTTCGCCGTTCGGCGTCTGCAGCGTCGGATTGCGACCTTCGGTTTTCATCTGGCGACACTCGATGTGCGTCAGCACACGGGTGTACACCACGCCGTGCTTGAACAGGGTCTCGATATTCCGGGCTGGTGCGCATTATCCGCAGCGACGCGTCGCGATCGCTTGCTCGAATTGATTGCGCGCGATGCGGGACCGCGGGCCGAACTCGATGCGGTCGGTCGGCGGACACTCGCCGTATTCGAGGCGATGCTGCAGTGCCGTCGGCGCTATGGTGCCGAGGCGATCGGCAGTTATATCGTCAATGGCGCGCAGGGTTCCGACGACGTGCTGGCGGCGTTGCTGCTCGCGCGCTGGGCGGGAGCCTTCGACAAGCGCAACGACGAAATCGCCATCGACTTTGCACCGATGTTCATTTCGCAGGAGGCACTCGATGGTGCCGGAGAGACGCTGCGCGAGTTGCTGTCGACGCCGCTGTATCGCGCACATCTCGATGCGCGCGGACGACGACAATCGGTGCTGCTCGGCTACTCCGAGAGCAACAAGCAATCGGGGATCGCAGCCTCGCGCGTCGCCGTCTATCGTGCGCAGGGGGCGGTTGCCGCCGCCATCGCCGCGGCCGGCGAAGAGCATCAGATCATGCATGCGCGCGGCGGCAGCATCCCTCGTGGGGGTGGTCGCATCGACGGCCTTGTCACCGCTACGCCGCCCTCAATCGTCAACGGCTGGCTCAAGCTGACCGAGCAGGGCGAGGGGATCAATCAGCACTATGGCTTGGGTCCCATCGCGCTGCGCACGCTCGAACGGGCTTTTGGTGCGCTGTCGCAGGCCTGCGCTGCCGTGAGACTGCAGCGCGTTCTCGAACCGGATGCTCCCATGTTGGCCGTGGCTGACCTGCTTGCTGCCGCGAGTGCGCGCCGTTACCGCAGTCTCGTCGATGGTTCAGCTGCCTTTCGTCAGTGGTTCATGGATGTGACGCCGATCGACGTCATCGAGCGCATGCAGATCGGTGGTCGACCGATCAGCCGCGATGGAATCGAGGGTTTTGCGGCACTACGCGCTGTCCCCTGGGTATTCGCGTGGACGCAGAATCGCATGCTTTTGCCAGGTTGGTTCGGTGGTGGATCGGGGCTGCAGGCAGCCGTCGACGCGGTGGGTTTGAGCGAGGTGCGTCGTGCCGTGCGCGAATGGCCCTTCCTTCGCAGCCTCATCGAGGACATGGAAGTGATGCTGGCGCGCGCCGACCTCGATATCGCGGCGCACTACGCCGAGTTGCATCGTGCTGCGCCGCAGGGCGATGGCGCCGCCGCGATACCCTACCTCCCGCAGGTACGCGCCGAGTACGAACTCACGCGTCGCTGGCTGCTGGAAATCAAAGAACAGACAGAACTGCTCGATGGCGATCGCACGCAGCAGCGCGCGCTCGCGCTGCGCAATCCTTACGTGGATCCGATGAATCTGATGCAGGTCGATCTGCTGCGCCGCTGGCGCAGCGGCGGTCGCGAGGATCAGGAGCTGCTCGAAGCATTGCTGGCGAGTGTCAATGGTATCGCTCAGGGCTTGCAGAACACGGGGTAACGCGCATGTCTGAAAACGCCGGGCTCAAAAAAATCATGTACCACAAAAAAATCATGCGCCACGACATCACGCTGGCGGCGATCATCGGGGTCACGCTCGCCGTTGCTGCTGGCGATGCCGTCGCCGACGGCATCACGGTGGATCTGGGGTTGTACGCGACCGAACAGGGTCGAAACACCGTGCAGGTGCCGAATGATGCAGCGGGTACACGCTTCGCACTTGATGATCTGACTGGCAGCGGTCCGTATCTTGCGCCACGCCTCGAACTTTCGGCGCCGCTCGGCGCGCGCAGTGAGTGGCGGGTATTGCTCGCGCCTTTGTCGCTCGCCGAGACCGGCAGTGCCGCACAGCCGATTCGCTTTCAGGGCGAGCAATTCGCGGCCGGTGCGCTCGATGCGCGATACCAGTTCAACTCGTGGCGTGCGACCTGGCGCTGGCGCTGGATCGAGCGCGAAGATCTCGCGGTGAAGGTGGGCTTCACGGCAAAGATTCGTGACGCCAGCATTCGCTTGCGCCAGGGCGGCCGCTCCGCAGAAAAAGACAATACGGGTTTCGTGCCGCTATTGCATGCCAGTTTCGAGCGGTCGCTCGGGGCGGGCTGGTCGCTCGATGGCGACATCGATGCGCTTGCCGGCGGTCCCGGCTATGCCGTCGATGCCGGCTTGCGAGTCGCCCGCGAAATTGCGCCGGGCTGGTCGCTCGGGGCGAGTCTGCGGTTTCTGGATGGCGGTGCCGACAACGACGAGGTTTACGCCTTCGCGCGTTTCACGAGCGTCGGGTTGGTGATTCGCTGGCAGCCGGAGTAGCGTTGTCTTCTTCGAGAGCGAGCCCGGCGGAATCCTCGAGGTTGTCGAACTGCCCGCGGTTCACCGCCCAGAAAAACGCCCAGATCGCGACGCCAACCAGCACGATCGACAGCGGGATCAAGATATAGATGCTTTCCATCAGCGTGCCTCCCGAGTGTTGCGCAACAGTCGTTGCGCATTGAGCACCACGGCCAAAGAAGATAACGACATGCCGAGCGCGGCCACCCAAGGCGGCATCAGGCCGATGGCTGCGATCGGAATCGCAGCCAGATTGTAGGCCGCAGACCAGCGCAGATTCTGGCGGACGATCCGCAATGCGTCGCGTGCTACCGCGATGCCCTTGGGCAGCG
>JBILGD010000153.1:0-4824 GCA_044351225.1 Steroidobacteraceae bacterium | reverse complement strand
TTCGCATAGCCCGTCGTATCGGACAGGCCTACCTCATCGCACCCTGCGCTCATCAGCGACTCTGCGAGCGCCACCACCTTCTCGGCGGACACCGTACCCTCGAGGGTGCAACCGAAGGCCGTCGACAACCCGCCCTCGAATTTTGGCCGGCGATCGGCGGGCAGGCTGCGCAGCAACGCCACGATGCCTTTAACTTCTTCGAGCATCTGCGCGTGCGTGCGGCGGACGTTCTTCAGGCTGTGGGTCTCGGAGGCCGACAGCGGAATAGTGATCTTGTGCGCACCCGCTTCGACTGCAGCCTCTGCGCCTTTGAGGTTGGGCACCAGCACGGCCACGGTGAGGTTCGGGATACTGCGCGCAAAACGCACCACCTCGGCCGTGTCGGCCAGCTGCGGCAAGAGCTTTGCAGGTACGAAACTGCCCACCTCGATCTCGGTCACACCGGCGGCGGCTTCAGCGCTGATCCATGCTTTCTTTGCCTCGAGCGACATGATCGGTTTGATGCTTTGCAGTCCGTCGCGAGGGCCGACTTCACTGATGAGAATCGTCATGGTCAGTCACCTAAGGGCTGAAGGTCATAGATCCAGGGTCGTGCCCGACGATCCCGTTCGTGAAAGGCGTCGATCTCGGCACGGCTCTTCAGGGTCAACGCGATCGCGTCCAGTCCCTCGAGCAGCATGTCGCGCGGTTCTGCGCCGAGCGTGAAACGGAAGCACAGGTCTGCGGCCGCACGCACCTCACCGCGTTCGAGATCGACGGTAATGGTACGTCGCGGCGGATCGACAATGACATGCGCCTCGAGTGCTGCAATCTGCGCAGGCTCGAGCACGACGGGCACGATGCCATTACGCACGCAATTGCCAAAGAAAATCGGCGAGAACGACGGCGCGATCACGGCACGAATGCCGTATTCGTGCAAGGCCCACACCGCGTGCTCACGACTCGAGCCGCAACCAAAATTGGCGCCGCCGAGAAGGATTCGTGTCGCGGCATAGGCCGTCTGGTTGAGCACGAAGTCGGGATTCGGTTCGCGCCCGCCGATGACAGTATATCGCCAGCCGGCGAACAAACCCGCCGCGAGGCCCGTCTTCGAGACTGACTTCATCTCGCGCGAGGGGATGATGATGTCGGTGTCGATATTCGCCCGGATCAGTGGCGCCGCGACCGCTTCAATGACGCGCACCGGCTCCATCAGGGACTACCCTCCAGGCCGTCGCCCTTGCCGAGTTCACGCGGATCGGCAATGCGACCGAGCACGGCGCTCGCCGCGACGATCTCGGGGCTCGCAATATGCGTGCGCGTCTCCGGACCCTGCCGACTCTCGAAGTTGCGGTTGGTCGAAGAAATCACCCGCTCGCGCGCACCGAAGCTCTCGCCACCGGCAAAGAAACACATCGAACAGCCCGACTCGCGCCACTCGAAGCCCGCCTCTTTGAAGATCACATCGAGACCTTCGGCCTCGGCGGCACGCTTCACCGACATGGAGCCCGGCACGCAGATGGCTCGCACCTGCGCGGCGACTTGGCGGCCGGCGAGAATCCTGGCCGCCCGTCGCAAATCGCTCAGCCGGCTGTTCGTGCAGGAGCCGATGAAGGCGGCATCGATACGCAATGAATTCATCGGCGTCCCTGCGCTGAGACCCATGTAGGACAGGGCTCGGGCATGGGCTTCCGGCGATGCCCCACTCGCCTCCTGCGTCGGCACGACCGCATTCACCGGTACCGCGTGCTGCGGGCTCGTTCCCCAAGTTACCATCGGCGAAAGTTCGCTCACCTCAATCAGGATCTCGCGATCGAATACCGCGCCCTCATCGCTGACGAGCGTGCGCCAAGCGTCCACGGCGCGATCCCACTCGGCACCGCGCGGCGCGAAACGTCGGCCCTCGAGATAGTCGAAGGTTTTTTGGTCGGGGGCGATGAAACCGGTGACGGCAGAAAACTCGGTTGCCATGTTGCAGAGCGTGAGTCGACCCTCCATGTCGAGCGCCCTCACCGCCTTACCGGCAAATTCCACCGCAAAGCCATTACCACCCACTGAACCATGGCGCGCGATCAGCGCCAGCGCGAAATCCTTGGCGGTCACGCCCGCAGGTGCCTGACCTTCGAAGCGCACGCGCATGGTCTTGGGTCGCGTGACCCGCAGGGTACCGGTCGCGAGCGCGTGTTCGGCCTCGGTGGAGCCAATACCCCAGGCAAAGGCACCGAGCGCGCCCTGCGTGCAGGTATGACTGTCGGGACAGACGACCGTAGTGCCGGGCAGCACGATGCCGAGTTCCGGCGAGATCACGTGCACGATGCCTTGCAGTGGGTCGCGCACATCGAAGAGATGTATGCCGGCCGCGCGCGCCGCTGCGCGGGTTTCGGTGATGAATGCGGATCCGCCCGGCATACGCGTCTCATCGCCACGACCCGGGAAGGTATCGACGATGTGATCCATGGTGCAAAAGACACGCGCAGGATCGGCGACCTTGCGACCCGACTCTGCCAAGCTCTTGAGCGCCACCGAACCGGTGCGCTCGTGAAGGAAGATTCGGTCAACGGCGATCAGTGCAGCGCCATCGCCAAGTTCGCGGACGAGATGGGCGGACCAGAGTTTTTCGAAAAGGGTCGAGACGGACATGACAAATTCTCAAAGGAAGTTTAGCGCGACGCGCGTGCCTCCGCCCGGACCGCGGCGTTCAATCGTCAGGTTCGCACCCACTTCGCGGGCGCGGCGACGCAGGTTCTCGAGTCCGCGACCCTCGACGACGTTGGCATCGATACCGATACCGTCGTCCTCTATGCGAATATCAAAGCCGCGACCTTCGACATGGCGCGCGCTGACCAGGATCTCGCTGGCCTTCGCGTGCTTCAGGGCATTGTTAATGACTTCTTGAATAATGCGCAGGACCTGCAAAAGCGGCTTGGGCGCAATCTTTGGTGCGTCGTCCAACTTGATCCGCCACGACACTCGAATATCGCTATTGCGCAAACGACCCTCGAGCCGGACACGATAGTCCGCGAGCGCCCTCGCCAAGGTTTCGTGTTGGTCGTGCAAGGTATCGACCATCAGGTGCATGTCGGCGATGCATTCAGTCACGAGGTCCGCCAACGCAGGCTGCGACATCTCGCCACGCTCAAGTTTGAGTCGCGCCGTGGCGAGCTGTGCGCCTAGCCCATCGTGCATGTCCGCCAGCATGTGTTCGCGCTCCTCGCGACGCGATCGGGCGAGTTCAAGCGAGACCACGCTCTCTTGAAGGGTGTCGCGCTGTCGAAGATTGATATCGAGTATGAGGCTGATGAAGAGGGACGTATTGACCAAGACCGCGCCGAAATTCCACAACACGGTCGACATGGGTACCGCGGCAGTCGGTCCGGCAAACGGATCTATGCCTTGTGAGACTCGCAGCACGGACCCGCCGACGAGCACGAGTGCCTGCGCGCCCACAATCGCGGCAAGGATTCGCGCATTCCAGCGACCTGTCGAGGACCCAAGACGGAGGGCCTCACGAGACAACACGGCGATCAGTCCACCCACACACAATGCGACGTAGAACGAAAACCAGAGTCGCTCCAAACCCATGACCGGAATCAGCAAGACACCTGCCAAGAGCAACAGGACTACGATGCGGGGTGATCGCCAGTCGCGCTGGCGATCTGCCAAGAACATGATCGCCGTCATTTTGCAAACGGCCGAACCAATGACCGTGACACCGATCAGCCACTGACCCCAGATCGCGTCATAGACAACCAAGTGCCAAGGCCCGGCATTTGCCAAGGAGAAAGCCGCCCCACCCAGACCGCTCGCGCACCACAGATACACCGCCTGGCATCGCGCATTCCAAAGAATGCCGACGGTTGCGAGCGCAAACAGCGCATTCCATGCCCCGGCGAGGAGAAGGAGTTCTTCCTGTGAGATTCCGTTCAATGGAGGTCGGACTCAAAGTGCAAGAAGGGGGCGGAGCGGAGATGGTCGGGACGCCGAGATTTGAACTCGGGACCCCTTGCACCCCATGCAAGTGCGCTACCAGGCTGCGCCACGTCCCGACCGTATCCGTGAAACTCGGGCCTGCTTTCACGGCAGGCCCAGCGCGGATGATAACCCGAGGCGCTCAGCGCCGCAGGATCCGCAGTATGTCTTCGAGCTCGATCCGCAGCTGGCGCACGATCTGCTGGCTCTGGGTCACGTCGCTTCGAGCCTCTTCGCCCTGCAGTTTGTTGCGGGCGCCGCCGATCGTGAACCCCTGCTCGTAGAGCAACCCGCGGATCTGGCGGATGACGATCACGTCCTGACGCTGGTAGTAGCGCCGGTTGCCCCGGCGCTTGACCGGCTTGAGTTGTGGGAACTCTTGCTCCCAATAACGCAGCACATGCGGCTTGACGCCACAGAGCTCGGCCACCTCGCCGATGGCGAAATAACGCTTGCCCGGGATCGCCGGGAGCTCGTCGTTATTCTTGGCTTCCAACATACGCTTCGACTCGTGCCTTCAACTTTTGGCCGGGACGAAACGTGACCACGCGCCGCGCGCTGATCGGAATCTCCTCACCGGTCTTGGGATTGCGCCCCGGGCGCTGGTTCTTGTCGCGAAGATCGAAATTGCCGAACCCCGACAGCTTGACCTGCGCACCCGAGGAGAGCGCAGCGCGAACCTCTTCGAAGAACAGATCGACGAGTTCACGGGCTTCGCGCTTGTTGAGGCCTAGCTGATCGAACAGCGCCTCTGCCATCTCTGCCTTGGTCAACGCCATGCGCGAACTCGCCCCTCGAACCTGATTCTCGTTATCTCTTTGGCCCGCGACCGTCATTCACGGAACGTGGCGCCGAGCCCCGACCCGAGCGCCTCGC
>JBILGD010000011.1:0-39576 GCA_044351225.1 Steroidobacteraceae bacterium | reverse complement strand
TACGCGGATTGCGGCACCGCATCCTGCGTTGGGGGCCAGCCGAAGCGCCGCCGATCTTCCTGCTGCACGGCTTTCAGGACTGCGCCGATACGTTTCAGTTTCTGGTCGACGAAATGCCGCAGGATCGACAATTCATCGCACCCGACTGGCGCGGTTTCGGCGGCAGTGCGCAGAACAACGGACCTTATTGGTTCGCCGACTATCTCGCCGACCTCGAGGCATTGCTCGATCAGCTCTCGCCCCAACGACCGGCTGTTCTGGTTGGTCATAGCATGGGTGGCAACGTGGCGGGTCTCTACGCCGGCGTGCGACCCGAGCGTGTATCACTTTTGATCTCGCTCGAGGGTTTTGGTCTGCAGCGCAGCGAGTCATCCCGGGCGCCAGACCGTTTCGGCGAATGGCTCGATGAGTTGCGGGCGGGCCCGCGCAAATCGTTCTACGAGTCGACCGTTCGACTGGCGGCGTATCTGCTGCGACGCAATCCCCGCTTGCCACTCGCGCAAGCCGAATTCATTGCCCGCGCCTGGACAAGGCCGGTGGAGGGGGGTGGCTTCGAGCTGCGCTTTGATCCATGGCACCGACTGATCAACCCGGTACTTTATCGACGCGATGAGGCCGAGGCCTGCTGGCGCCGTGTGCGCGCGGCCACGCTGCTTTTGGTAGGCGGACAATCGGAATACCGCGAGCGTCTGGAAAACGGTGCCACTGGCGACGAGGTGCGGCGCTTCCGGGAGTGCTTTGCCCAACTCGATTGGCAGGCTTTCCCCCAACTGGGCCACATGATGCACCATGAAGATGCCGCCACCGTAGCGACTGTCATCGCGTCGTGGCTGCAGCGACACGAGTCTCCTGCGACAATGCCGGCGTCATGACCGAGCGAAATACCGAGCAAATGTCCGATCCCCTACCCGCCGTGGATCGGGTCCGTTGGGGGGGTGTCGATCACGCAGCGCGTCTCGCCGGCTACCTCGGTTTGCTGCCCTTCCTTGGCGCGCTGCTGCTCGCTGCGCTCGGCGATCCGGCGACCATCGATTTCGGCTTGCGTCTGGCCATTGCCTGGGGCGCCGTGATTCTCAGCTTCATTGCGGCCGTGCATTGGGGGCTGGCGCTTGCAGGTCGCTGGCCGTGGACGTTCTCGGTGATTGGCGTTTCCACCGCACCTTCGGTGCTCGGTGCGGCCGCCATACTCGTGGGTGGCGAGCGCGGCATCGCCCTGCTGATCGCTGGGTTCGGCATCTTCTGGCTGATCGAGCACCGGCGTCTGGCGGCTGATTTGCCGGCGGACTACCTGGCGCTGCGCCGCGTGCTTTCGATCTGTGTTTGCGTGCTGTTGGCGCTTACCGCGTTTGCAGCATCCGGAGATCTCGCGTGATTCTCGAAGATTTTGCCGAGGGCAAATGGCTGCGCTCGCTGACGGTTGCGGGCCTGCTTGCGATACTGATCCTGCTCGCATTCCAGGTGCTGCAGCCCTTCATCGTACCGGTGATCTGGGCGGTGATTCTTGCCTATGTCACCTGGCCCATGCACGAACGTCTGGTGCGGATTTGCGGCGGTCGGCGTGTGCTTGCTGCCTCGCTGATGACCGTTCTGCTCAGCTCCGCGATCATCCTGCCGATCGTCTGGATTGCCTTGCTGCTCAAGTCGGAGGCGTTGCCGTTCTATCGCGAGATCGTGCCGCTGCTGGCCAAGGTCAAACTGCCGGACTTCATCGCCGAACTGCCGTTCCTAGGACCGCGGATTCAGGAAATCCTCGCGCAGGTTGCCAAGGACCCTGGAGCGATCGATGCGGCGATACGCAATTTCTTTGCCCAATCCTCCGGTGAGCTCAGCACGATGGTGGGTGGTGTGGGCCGCAACATCATCAAACTGGTGATTGCGATGGTGTCGCTCTTCTTCATGTACCGCGATGGCGAGCACTTCGCATCGCAGGTCGGCAGAATTCTCGAGCAGTTTTTCGGTCGCGTGCGCGTACAGCATTACCTTGACGCAGTGGGCAACACGGTCAAGGCGGTGGTCTACGGCATCGTGCTTGCCGCACTGGCGCAGGGCACGCTGGCCGGTTTGGGGTACTGGGCGGCGGGATTGCCGGTGCCTGTGCTGTTTGGCTTGCTGACCTTTCTCGTCGGCCTCGTCCCCTTCGTGGTGCCCTTCATGTGGGGCGGGGCCAGCATGTGGCTATTTTTGACCGGTGAAACCACCGCAGCGATCGGCCTCGCCATTTGGGGGCTGACCGCAGTCAGCTGGATCGACAACATCGTGCGTCCGTTGGTCATCAGCGGAGCAACGCGTATTCCCTTTCTGCTGGTACTGTTCGGCGTGCTCGGTGGCCTCGCGGCGTTTGGTCTCGTCGGTCTTTTCATAGGCCCAGTGATTCTTGCGATGCTGATGGCGATCTGGCGCGAATGGCTGGCCGAAAAACGTTCGCAGACCGCCTTGTAGCGCGCACAATGCAGCGCAGCAAACCTCCGCCAAACCTCTGCCAAATCTGATGAGGAGAAGCCACGATGAGCTCGATTCTCAGGCGAACCACCTTCATCGTCGCCGACGCACAGCGCTCGGCGACCTTCTATGAAAGCGTCTTCGGCTGGACGCGGTTCTACGATCACGCACTCACTGCCCGGGCGGGTTTTCCGCCAGTCGGGCCGCGCGATGAGCCGGTCAAGCTCGTGCTGCTTAAAGCGCAGGATCCGCAGATCGGCATGGTGGGTTTCCTGCAGTATCTCGAAGCGCCGTTCGATGCCGGTGTTGTCACGCGCCGCACCAAGGTACGCATGGGCGAGCCGATTCTGGTCATCCAGACGGACGATGTGCGTGGCGCTCACGAGCGGGCGCTCGCCGCCGGCGCGACCATTTCGGCGCCGCCGACCGACTGGAGCGTGCCGTCGCACGACGGCAAGAGCGTGATTCATTTACGCTCGATGTCGATGTTCGATCTTGACGGGATCTACTCCGAGATCAATCAGCATCTCTAGGCAGCATCTCTAGACCCGTCGCGATTTCTCGCGGGCGCAGCGCTCAGCGCGTCTCGCGGGTCAACACCAACGGCGCTGCTGGTGCACGGTAACCGCGCATGCGGTCGAGCAGTCGCTCGATATCATCGTCGATCAGCAGCATGTCGCGCACGCCGCCGCGCAGAAAGCCTTCGCGATCGACGTGCCCGAGAAAATCGGCCAAGCCGCGATAGAACCCCGCCGTATCAAGCAGCGCACAGGGTTTGCGGTGCAGGCCGAGATGCGCCCAGGTCCACACTTCGAAGAGTTCTTCCAGCGTGCCGATACCACCCGGCAAGGCGATGAAGCCAGCCGACAAATCGGCCATCAGCGCCTTGCGTTCATGCATGGATTCGACGATCCGCAGATCCACGGCGCCGCGGTGCGCGACTTCGCGTTCGACGAGATTACGCGGGATGATGCCGATGACTTCGCCACCCGCCGCGAGTGCGGCATCAGCGACTGCGCCCATCAGGCCGATGCCTGCACCACCGTAGACCACGCCGATTCCGGCGCGGGCGAGGGCGTTGCCGGTCGCCGCGGCCGCGTCGAGATAGACGCGATCCTTGCCGGCATTCGCGCCGCAAAACACGCAGATCCGCTTCACCAGCCCATCCCGTAGTAAGTCAGGGTACGGCGCACATTGTCGCGGACGATGCCGTTGAAGCCGCGCAGATGGGCGAATCGCTCGCGCAGTCGCCCTGCGACGACGTCGGGAATCTGCTCGAGGGGCGTGCCGGCATCGAGTTCGCGGCGCGTTTCCTGCAGTAGCGCTTCGAGATATTCGCGTCGCTCGGCGATACGACTCTTGGGTGCGAGCGGTATGCCGTGACCGCCGACGTACTGCTCGAACGGCCAGCGCTCGAGTTCACGCAGGCTGCGTACCCAGTTATGCAAAGAATAATCGGCGATGAACGGCAGCGGCATGCCGCCCGCCGTGGCGAGATCGACGATGAACGGAACATTCACGTGATCAGGCGTCATCACGATCAGGCAGTCGCCATGATTGATGCCGAGCCAGCGCAGCTCCAGACGCCGCTCACCGAGTCTTATGACATGTCGCTCACCGCTGAACGTGCGAGTCGGCATGACGATTTCTGGCTCGGGCAAATCTTTGAAGTGCGCAAGGCAGTTGCGATGACTGACGAAGGTAGCGCCTTCCTCGGCAAAGATCCGCCCACCGCGGACGTGATCCCAATGCTGATGACTGTAGATCACGTACTTGACGGGCAGAGGCGTGAGTTTGCGGATCTCCTCGCGCATCACGCGGGCGGCGGTCGGGTCGATGGGATCCGTGACGATTACCCCGGCGCGCGTGATCAAAAAAACATTACGCAAGCCGAGGTGACGGAACGTGTAGTACCCCGGGCCGATTTGTGTGACCTCGTGCCCTTGGTTGGGCGCTGGCAGGGGCGTTTGCGCCATCGATGGCAGTGCGAGCGCTGCACTCGCCAGCGAGGCGACGAGCAGGCGTTTCGCGCCGCAGCGCAGCGCGCCGCAGTACTTGAGCGGCATTCAGCGTATTCCGTCGAAGTAGGCGAGCAGCGTTGTAGCCCACTTCGATTCGGCGTCCGGCAATTGCTGCCGCGCTGCTTGCGGAACGCTCGCCGCGACCCGCCAGGTTTGGTCACGTTGCGGATCGAGATCCGAGGCGGCGAAGACGATCGGCAGCGCCGCACGGCCACAGGCTCGTGTGAGCTTGGCGTGCAACGGATACGCAAACTGGGCGTGAAGCGCGCGCCCCCAATTGCCGCGAGAGCGGAACAACTCGAGCACGCGTTGCTGCAGCCGAGCGGGTTCGACCTGAGGTTCTTGCAGCACGACGCCGCCGGAGGTGCGCTCGTACCAGGGCCAGAATAGCGCGTGATCGCGTACCACGTACCAGGCCTGCAGCAAGTGGCCGCCGAACCAGTCGGGTTCGATCGGCGGGGCGATTTTCTCGAGCAAATCGGGTAGACGGTCGGGGTCGATGTGCGCCACGCCGACCATGGCGAGTGCATGCACCCGCGCGCGATTGAGCAGTGCGAGTTCGAGGCCGATGACTGCGCCTGCGCCGAGACCGATCACATCGACATCAGACAGATCGAGTTCTTCGAGTGCGGCATCAATGATTTTGGCGTAGGCCACAATGCTCGGCTTGCCGGCTTTCAGCAGATCATCCGATTCGCCATGACCGGGTAGCTCGAGCGCCACCACGGGCCTTCGGCCTATGAAGCCTGCCGCGATCGTTACCACCGTATCGGTCGAGCCGAGGGCATCGTGCAGTATGAGCGCGGTTCTTCCCTGACCCTCGTCATTGCGCCGCAGGCGCAGCTGGCCGCTCTCGAGCGTGACGTAGTCCTGATGTAGACGTCCGCGCAAAGCAGCAGGCGGAGAAATCTTTGGTCCCTTTGGCGGCTTGTGGCGCTTGATGTAATCGCGGCAGAGATCAAGCGTCTGTTCGACCGTGCCACCGGCCTGCACGGTGACGCTGTCGCTCGCGTGACGGATACGCGGCAGGTGCGTGGCGAGCACATCCGTGTCGTACGCCGTCACCAGCATCGGTACGCGCATGTCGCGCAATGCGAGATCGGAGCGCATCAGGAATGCCGCGCGATAGCCGACGCGGTAGTGATCACCCGAGCGCATGAAATCGAGCAGACCAGCGTGCAGCGTTGCTGCAGGCGGGACGTTGCCGCGCAAGCGTGCAGCGAGCGACTTCGCGTACCACGGAAAGAAAATGGTCTGCTCGCGCATGCGCGCCCAGAGCCAGGTGAGGTGTGAGCCATCCCAGGCAGGAACGAAGGCAGGCAGATAGTTCTCGACGATATCGAGCTTCTCGCCTTCCGCCATCATCACGTAGCCATTGCCTGCGGCGCAGACGATGCGCGCTGGATAAGCAGCAGCGATTGCCCCGGAGATCATGGCGCCGGTGTGAAACCCGTATACCGCTGCGCGATCGATTCCGAGTGCGTCCATGAATTCGAGCGCCGCGTCGGCGAAGTCGCGCATCTCGGCGTGCTTCACGCCCATTGCATCCGACAGACCGAAGCCCGGCGAGTCCGGTGCGATGCAGGTGAAGTGATCGGCCCAACGACGCATCGTGGCGATCATGTCGACCGACGACAACGGCGACTGATGAAACAGGATCACCACCGGACCCGAACCGGCACGGCGATAGTGAACCTGCCGCGCGCCCCAACGCCCGGTGGTGATCGACGCAAAATGGCGGGTGATGGTCGTGGTGGACATGCGAAACTCCCCTCTCTCCTGCTGAGCCGAAACTTACCACCGGGCCATGACGCAATCGACCGATTCCCCCGACGAGTCCACCGACAGGATGGGTCCGTCGAAAAGCGGTCTGCGCGAGGCGCTCGGTTATCGCGATTTTCGGCGTTACGTCCTCGCGCGTTTCCTTGCCACGATCGTGTGGCAGATGCTCGGTGTGGCGGTCGGTTGGCAGGTCTATGCCATTTCCCGTGATCCGCTTGATCTCGGGCTCGTGGGACTCGCCCAGTTTCTGCCCTTCGTGGTGCTCGTATTGCCGGGTGGCCAGCTCGCTGATCGCAAGGACCGACGTCTCGTGTTGGTCGCCGCCTATCTCATCGAAACAATATGCGTGGTGATGCTGCTTTGGTTCACGTGGCTCGGCAGTCGCAACGTGATTTGGGTGTTCGCAGCGATGGGCTTGTTCGGCGCGGGCCGGGCCCTCTGGATGCCGGCGGGTCAGGCGATGGTCGTCAATCTCGTGCCCGCGCGGGTGTTCCCGACAGCCGTGGCCTTCAACTCGACCTTGTTCGAAGTCGCAGTGATTACTGGCCCCGCACTCGGCGGGATTTTCTATGCCGTCGGTGAGGCCGGTTTCGACATGTCCGGCGCCTTGCTCGTCTATGCGATTGCGCTCGTGCTGATCGTGCTCGTGGTGATTTTGATGTGGAGTCTTGCGCCACGTCCGCCACCGCCGGATGCACGTCCGGCGTCGTGGCACGAACTCACCGAAGGTCTGCGTTTCGTGTTTCGCCGCCGCACCGTCCTCGGCGCGATCTCGCTCGACTTGTTTGCCGTGCTGTTCGGCGGCGCGACCGCACTCCTGCCGATGTTCGCCGCCGATATCCTCAAGGTTGGTCCCGAAGGTCTCGGTATTCTGCGCACGGCGCCTGGAGTCGGGGCGGCGCTGACTGCGGTCTGGTTGGCGCGTCGGCCGATTACGCGCCATGCGGGCTCCTGGATGTTCGGCGGCGTTGCGGTATTTGGCGTCTCGACGGTGGTGTTCGGTCTATCGACCTCTTTCTGGCTATCCGTCTTCGCGCTCTTCTGTCTCGGGGCCGGGGATATGGTGTCCGTATTCGTGCGCCATCTGCTCGTGCAACTCGAGACGCCCGATGCGATTCGCGGGCGTGTCAGCGCAGTCAGCGCAATGTTCATCGGTGCTTCGAATGAACTCGGCGAGTTCGAATCGGGGCTGACCGCCTCCTGGTGGGGGCCGGTGCGAGCGGTCACTGTTGGCGGGGTCGCATGCCTCGTGGTGGTGGCCGGCTATCTCAAGCTGTTTCCCGAGCTGCGGCGTCTCGATCGGTTTCCCGATCGCTGCTGAGCACAGCCGGCTGGCTGCGGTCGGCGATCGGTCGACCTGTATGCATTGACAGTTTTGCAAAGTTCCGCAAAGCCGGCACGGTCGGGAACCCAAAGGTGTGCGCTCCGGTCAATTGGCAGGGGCCCGCGTGGCATACTCGGGCCATCCCCGGGAGTCGCGTCATGCAAGCCAGAAACGTTCGCTCCACCCTGCTGTGCGTGTTCGTCGCCGTCGCACTCGGCGGTTGCATGAGTGCGCGGCTAGAAGAGTCGCGCGAGCTGCCGACGCAGATCGCCGCCGATGAGGCTGTGGTCATCTTGGCCAAACCGCAGATCGAGGGTGCTTCGGCCGAAGACGAATTCATGGATTGCGTGGGCAAGGGCCTTGCTTCGGGCCCGAAGCCCATTCGCGTTCATGACAACAACCGCTTCGTCGACGATCTTTTCCCGTGGTTCGAGCCGGCGACGGCACCATCACGACCCGAGGCGGTCACACAGTTGTTGGCACGCCCGGGCGTAGGGGAGCGCGTACTGGCTTCTGGCGTGCGCTATCTCGTCTGGGTCGATGGCGGCACACGCAAAGTCGACGGCGGCGGCAGTCTCGCCTGCGGTGCTGCGCCGGGAGCCGCGGGCTGCATCGGCTTCGGTTGGTGGGAAAACGAATCAAACTATGAGGCAACGATCTGGGACCTGAAGCAGGCCAAGTCGGCGGGCATCATCGGCGCCAATGTGTCGGGCACCTCGGCGATCGTCGGCGCGGTGGTGCCGGTGCCCTTCATCGCGCGTGTGCAGAACACTGCCTGCAACCGGCTCGCAGATCAATTGCATTCTTTCTTTCAGGGCGATGCCGCGTTGCAATAGCGCGATCGTTGCCGCGGGCGGATCGGTAATTCTATGAACATCAAAATATTCACCTCGGCTGTGCTCCTGATGTTGCTGATGCTCGGCGGCTGCGAGACCACTTCGAGCGGTGGCGGCTCGAGCAGTGAAATGCCTGGCGGTATGCCTGGCGGTATGCCTGGCAGCATGCCGGGTGGGATGCCCGGCGGATCCTCCGGCGGCAGGGGCGGCATGCCGGGTGGCATCGTGCTCGGTGATGATGCGGGTGGCGGCGGCGACTCAGGCAGCGATGACGATGCAGCGTCCGACTCGGGTGGCGAGGACGAGGGTGCGACCACCGCGGAAGAGCGGCGCGGCACACTAGAGAAATCTTTGGATGATTCGCTCGGCGAGTTCGACAAGACGCTCGACGAGGAGCAGCGACGTACCGCGGCGTCCCGCGATGCTCAGGAAGCAAGTCGAACGGCCGCCGGGTCGAGCGATGAGCAGCGTGGCGAAGGTGGTCTCGGCCGTCGCGAGGGCGACTTGCGCTCGGAACGTACCGCGCAGTCCGGGGGCGCCGAGGGCGCCGGGGGTGATTCCTCGTCCGGTGGACGGGATCGCGGCGCGGTGAGCGGCGGCGGCAGCGGTGCCCCCGATCGCAGTATTCCCTCCGGCGAAGACGATGACATCGTCGCGCGGCGTCTGCGTCGTGCGGCGGAACAGGAGACGGATCCGGAGCTCAAGGAAAAGCTCTGGAAGGAATACATGGAGTACAAGCGAAATGCTCAGGGCAGGGGCTGATCTCGGGATGCGCGATTCGCGCCGATGGCCGCTGATGGCGCTGGCCATGCTGGCATTGGTGTCGCTGGGCGGGTGCGTAGTCAATGAAACCCGGCCACAACCCAAGCTGCAAGCCGTGCAAGCGAAGCAGCAAATCTCCGAGGCCGAGCTGCTCGATGTCAGCATTCGGGCGTTCGATCCGAACATCCCCGCGGCGATCGCCGACAACGAGGAAGCACTCGACAAGCGTCGTATTTATCCCGATATCCGCAAGGCCGAAGCGCGTCTATTGCCGGCGCGATTGAAGACCACACTCGAATCCTCGGGTCAGTGGGGTGCCGTGCGAGTGGTCCCGGAAGGCGTGAAATTCGTCGACGTTCTGGTCACGGGTCGCATCATTGAATCCTCGGGTGCGCGGCTCGAACTCGAGATCGATGCGGTGGATGCCACGGGTCGCATCTGGATCAAGGACAAGACCTATGTCGGTGATGCCGATCTTGGCTCCTACCGAACCGATGCGGCGCTGCGCGCTCGCGATCCGTTCCAGAATGTGTACGTGCAGATCGCCAACGATCTGTTGTCTGCTCGCGATCTCTTGGCCGGTAACGATCGTCGCGAGATTCGCCGCGTCGCGCAGCTGCGCTTCGCAGAAGATCTCGACCCGCGCTCGTTCAACGGATATCTGCAGAGCGACTCGACCGGACGTTTGCGCGTCGCACGACTGCCGGCGACGGACGATCCGGCGTTGTCTCGCATCGAGCGCATCCGCGAGCGTGATGCAGCGGTGGTTGATACGCTCGATGGCTATAACGAGCAGTTGTCTGAAGGGCTGTTCGAGTCCTACGCCGGTTATCGCCGCACCAGTCGCGAGGCCATCGAAAAAGAGGACAAGGCGCGCGCGCAGGCAACCACCCGTACCGTGCTCGGTGCGGCGGCGGTGCTCGCCAGCATCTTCGTCAGCAGTCAGTGTGGTTCCACCGACTACAACTGTCAGCGTATCGAGGATGCGGTGCGTTACGGCGGCGGCGCTGGCGGTGTCGCAGCGGTGATGTCCGGTATCCGCAAGTTCGCCGACGCAAAAACCGCCGCCCAGGAAGTGAAGGAGCTCGCCAGCAGTTTCGAGAGTGAAGCGGGCGCGCAGGTCATCGAAGTCGAGGGTCGATCGCTCAAGCTGACCGGCACTGCCGAGGAGCAGTATCGCGAATGGCGTCGGTTGCTCGCCGATCTCTATCGCGAGGAAACAGGGCGCAGCGCAGCGCCCGTGCCGGCTTCGAATCCGGGTAGTTGAGTCTTCGTGTCGGCGTTCACCAAAGGCCAGCGGCTCCTCGACCGCTTCGTTCTGCTCGACCCCGTGGGACGCGGCGGGCAGGCTGAGGTCTGGCGTGCGCTTGATGAGCATCGCTCGGCGCAGCTTGCGCTGAAGATTCTTTCGGCGGCCGAGCTGCCGCGGCTCGAGAGCCAATATTCACTGGCGCGCGCTGCCGTTGGACGGGGAGTACTCGAGTACGACCGACCTTTAGGCGATGGATCGATCGCGGTGCTGCCGATGGAACTCGCCGCCGCTGACGCCCGATCACTGCGCGCCAAGGCATGGACGCAGTCCATGCCATTGCTGCGCGAGGTTGCCGAGTCGCTTGCCTTGCTGCACTCCAACGGCATCGTGCATCGCGATCTCAAGCCGTCCAATGTGCTCATCGGTTTTGATGGTCGGGCGCGCGTTGCAGACTTTGGCTGCGCAACGCGTTTCGGTGAGATGTCGGTACAGGGATTGCTCTCGCCATTCAGCGCGAGCCCGCAGCAGCATGCTGGAGAACCGGCAAGTCCCGCGGACGATATCTTTGGCTTCGGCGCACTGGCTTATGAGCTGCTCGGCGGTTATCCGCCGAATTTTCCGGACACCGAGCGGGCACGTTCCGGAGTGCCACCGCCGCGCCTTGCGACTTCCGTGCCGATGCCGGAGGCGCTGGTGGATCTCGTGATGTCGATGCTTGCTGCGAACCCGGCAGATCGTCCGCAGGATCTGCGCGAGATCGTCCGTACTCTGGAAAAACTCGAGGCGCAGCGGCTCACCCCGGTCGTCGCGGCGAAGATCGTGCCACTCGATGTTGCTGTCGCAAAGAGTCGCGATACAGCGGCATCACCTCCGTCGGCTGCCGCGTGGATCGGACTGGCAGCGCTCGCCTTGGCACTGGTCGGCGTATTCGTTTTCCTGCCGGGAATGGTCGCGACACCGGTTGTCGGTTCGGCCAGTGCCAGCGGCGCTGCAGAGCCAGGCGTACCGAAAACGACGCTGCCCTCTGCACAGGACAACGAGGCGGAAAGACAACGCATCAATGAATTCGAGCAAGCCAATGAACGCTTTCGCGTGTTGCTCGAGGAGCTCGAGACCCAAGGTGCAGGGGTCTGGGGCGGGGCGACCTTTGCCGCGGCGAAATCTCTCGGGGCCATGGCGAGCGATGCGGAGACGGCACGCGACTGGGCGCTGGCGCTCGATCGCATCAGCGTCGCCAACCAGCGGCTCTCGCGCATCGCCGAAGAGCGACCGCAGGCTCTGGCGCGACAATTGCGAGATGCCGAGGTGTCACTGGAATCCGGTCGCCTCGAAGCGGCACGCCAGTCCTTCGAGCTCGCGCAGCGTATCGATCCGACCAACGCCGATGCCGGTCGAGGTCTCGCGCGCGTCACCGCGCTCGGCCCTGTGCTGCCTTCGCTTGTAGCGGCCGAGACGGCCTCGCTCACGCTGGATCATCTGGCAGCGCTGACGCGCTATGAAGAAGTTTTGCGCGCGGACCCGCTTAATCGGGTTGCTCGCGAGGGTGTCGCGCGAGCTCGTGCCGCCATCGGTACGGATCGATATGCGCGTGAAATCGGCGAGGCACTCTCGGCGCTGCGTGCCGGAAAGACCGCCGAGGCCAGGGCGGCGCTCGGGCGCGCGCGTGGTCTGCGTCCCGACGGGGCGGAAATTCCGCTCATCCTGGCGCAAATCGAGGCGACGGGCGAACGACGCGATCTCGAGGTCGTGCGCGCCGAGATCGAAGCGCTCGAGAGTGACGAACAATGGGGCGATGCGTTGCTGCGCTATGACACGTTGCTGGCGCGCGATCCGACGCTCGCCTTCGCGCGCACGGGTCGTGCGCGGGTTGCGCCTCGCGCACAACTTGCGCGGCGTATCGATGCCTTGCTGGCAAACCCTGCGCGCTTGTCGGCGCCCGAAGTACGACGCGAGGGCGAGCGGCTGCTCGCCGAGGCTGTCGATATCAAGACGGCTGCGCCGGTGCTGCGTCGTCAGGCCGACAGTTTGCGCGAGACTTTGCGGGTTTACGATCAACCGGTACTCGCGGTGCTCGAGTCCGACGGTGTAACGGTAGTGAGCGTGCAGCGGGTCGGCTCCTTTGGCGCCTTCACCCGGCGCGAGGTGTCGCTGAAGCCCGGACGATACGTGGCAATCGGCAGTCGACCCGGCTTTCGCGACGTGCGTCGCGAGTTCACGGTCACCCCGGGTGATTCGATGCTGGTGATCGCGGTGCGCTGCACGGAGCTCGTGTCGTGAGCGCAGATTTTGCGAGCCTGCGCGAATTACGTCTGCGCGAGCCGATGGGTGAGCGCATGGTGTCGTTACCCTGTCGCCTCGGCAGCAGCAGCGGCGACGATGTGATCGTGCCGGGACAACACGGCAGCGCCACCTTGCTGTTACACGTGCTCGACGGTCAGCTCGGTATCACCGCGGCGGGTTCTGGCGCGGTGTTCAATGGCGAGATCTTGCCCGCGGCCGAGTTCGTGGCGCTGCGTCCTGGCGATGTGATGGCCTTCGGCGATGCACGTCTTATTTTTGATGATCTACCCGCGGGGCCGATACTCGAGCTACGGCATCTTATCGGCAACGAGACGGTCGTGCCCGCCGCGGTGGCCTCGGTTCGCGACCTCGTCGAGACGGTCAACGATGAGCGGGTCGCGGTCGCGAGCTTGGTATTGCCGGACTCGCCGCAGCACACGAACGACGGCTCGCGCGCTGCGCCGTGGAGTGGCTGGAATCAGCCGATGCTCGCCGCTGCGGTGCTGCTGTTGGTGGCTTTTGCGGTGTTCGCATTCCAGTTATCGCGACTCGAAACAGTCAGCGTAACGGTGCGACCTGCTGAGGCCGAGCTGAGCGGGTCCGGTTTCGGTTGGCGATCGGCCAGTACGTTGCTGCTGCTTCCCGGTGAGCGACGAATTCGCGCCGAACTCGAAGGCTACGAACCCGCGGAGCGCACGGTCGAAGTCCGCGCTGATCAACCGCTGTCCCTCGAATTGCAGTTGGTGCCAAAGCCCGGCGTTCTGGAAATCGACACGGCGGGTGTGGCGGCGCGTGTTTTCATTGACGGCGCCGATGCGGGTGCAGCGCCGGGCGCCGTGGAAGTTCCCGGCGGCACGCGCACACTCGCGATTCGCGCCGCACGACACCTCGATTACATACAGACACTGGAGGTCGAGGGGCGCGGTATCCGCCAGCCGATCAGTGTGCGACTGCAGCCCTCGTGGGGCTCTCTCGAAGTGAGCGCGACCACGCCCGGTGCGCTCCTTTCGATCGAGGGTATGCCGTCGGTGAGCTTGCCGTCAAAGATTGATCTGCCCGCCGGACTGCACCGGCTGCGCGTCAGCGCCGAGGGTGCCCGTGAGTGGCAGAGTGCCGTCCTGCTCAAGGCGGGCGAACTGCAGCGCATCGGCCCGATCGAACTTGGCGCACCGGACGCCCGTTTGCGCGTGACTTCGACTCCCGCCGGCGCACAGATCACCGTGGCCGGCGTATTCCGTGGCCGAACACCGGCGACGGTCGAACTGCCGGCGGGTTCGGAGCATGATGTCGCCGTGTCGCTGCAGGGTTATCGCAACGCTGATCGACGCGTGTTTGCCGCCGCGGGTCAGGATCTCGCGCTGGCCGTCGCTTTGCAGCCCATACCCGTCAGTGTCACCGTGCAGGGCGAGCCCGCAGGTGCCGAGGTGCTGATCGGCGAGACGGTCAAGGGCAAGACGCCGCTCACTTTTGAGCTACCTGCGCGCCGACACACGCTGGAGTTGCGCAAGGATGGCATGCAGCCCGAGCGTATCGATGTCGACCTATCGAGCGCCGCGGCCCGGACTATCGACTACAAGCTTCTGCCGGTCGGTCGTGCGCGCGACTGGCAACCGCCGCCGGTCGCGCTGCGTGCGCAAAGCGGTACGCTGCTGCGGCTGATCTCGGGCGGCAGCTTCACGATGGGCAGCGAGCGACGCGAGCAAGGCAGGCGGTCCAATGAATTCCCGCGCAAGGTCACCCTGCAGCGACCGTTCTACCTCGGGACCCGCGAAGTGACCAACGGGGAGTTCCGTCTTTTCAAGGCGGCGCATGCTTCGGGATTCGTCGGCAAACGCACGCTTGACCTCGATGCACAGCCAGTCAGCAAAGTGAGCTGGAACGATGCCGTCGAATACTGCAACTGGCTGTCGGTGCAGGATGGGCTGCCTCCGGCCTATCAGAAAAAGGACGGTCGCTGGGCGCTCATCGAGCCGGTCAACACGGGCTACCGCCTGCCGACCGAAGCGGAGTGGGAATTCGTCTCGCGCCATGCCGGCGCGAACGCACGCACGCAGCGCTACGAGTGGGGTGACGCCCTGCCGCCTCCGGCGGGGGTCGGCAATCTCGCGGGCGCAGAGGCCAAGGACGAAATGCCGCGAGTGCTCGACGGTTGGCAGGATGATTATCAGGTGGTCGCGCCACCTGGGAAGTTTCGCGCGAACGGCTTCGGTATCTTCGACATGACGGGCAATGTCTCCGAATGGGTCCATGATGCCTACGTTTCGTTCGAGGCGAATGCCGGTGGCACCGATCCGCTCGGTCCCGCAGCGGCGGGCACACGACGAGTGATCAAGGGCAGCACTTGGCGGACGGTCTCTTTTGCCGACCTGCGGGCCGCTTGGCGCGAGGGAGCGGACGAAGGCGCAGAGGACATCGGCTTCAGGGTGGCACGCTATGCAGAGTAACAGTACGACCTGGCGAATGATCGGCATTACGGTGGCGGGAGCCTTGCTCTGTTGGGGCGCGTCGCTGGCCATGCTGCGCGCCGTGGCTCAGGACGCCGCGCCTCCTGCGCAAGAGCCGTCGCCGGTGATCGATTCGAACGAAGCCGAAGAAGTGCAGCGTCGCCGCGCGCCGCCAAAGATTGCCGACGACGAAGCACCGGAGTTTCGCGACTCCGCTGACAACAACATCAGTTTGCCCATCGATATCTGAACCATGAACAAAAAACTTCCCAACGACTTCCTCTTCACGATCGTGGCCTTGTTGCTCTCGATCGTCATCGTTCATACGGTCTATGTGTTGCACGTCAGGCCGGTCGCCGAGGCTACCTTGCAGGCGGATCGTGAGCGGATGCGGGCCGACCCCGACTATGCGCCGCAGCGTTCCCTCGAAGTAGTGCTCAAAGATTATGAGCAGGAAGCGGAGATCATCCTGATGCTCTGGGCGCTTGCCATCATGGGCTACAAGACTCTGGCACATCGGCGCGAGCAGGCGGCACTCGATGCCGATCTGCTGCGCCTTCCCGACGGTATGAAGATCCTTCCCGAGGACACGCGGGAATACGCGCGCCAGCTCGACAGTTTGCCTGCCGAAGCTCATGCCTTGCTGTTGCCGCGTGCTATTCAGGCTGCGCTCGCCCGCTTCGGCGCCACGCGCAATGTGCAGGATGCCTCGACGGTGGCACATGGCATCTGCCAGTCGGAGGCGGATCGACTCGACTCCGATCTTGCCTTGTTGCGCTACATCGCCTGGGCAATCCCGGCGATCGGTTTCATCGGTACGGTTCGCGGCATTGGCGATGCCCTCTCGCAGGCACACCGCGCAGTCACCGGCGATATCTCGGGGGTGACGGAAGGTTTGGGCGTCGCCTTCAACTCGACGCTAATCGCCCTGCTGCTGTCGATTTTCCTGATGTTTCTGATGCAGCAGTTGCAGCGTGTTCAGGAGCGTCGCGTGCTCGACACCGAAACCTGGCTCGATCAAAAAATCATTCGTAATCTTCAGGCGCGAACGTGAGCGTGACGGGACTGCATTGGCACGACGCGGCGCTCGCCGTGGCGAGCGACGGCAGTCTCGTGTCGAGTGCTGCATCCTTGGTACATGCGGATCCAGCGCGCCCGACGCTGCTCGGTCAGCCGGCGACGGATGTCGCACGACTGTCACCGCGCTCCGTGAGCAGCGAGCACTGGGCGACGATTGCTCGCGAGGGGCAGCGCGCGCCGCTCCCCGCGATCAACGTGGCCCGCGCAGAGCTTGCGCGACGGGTCGATGACGCGCTGCGCGCAAATCCGCTGCAGTGCGCGGTCTCCGCAGTGCATGATGGTGCGCTCGGCACGCTGCTGGCCATCGCTCGTCTCGAGGGCATTACCGTCGGCGGTCTGCATGATTCCGCCGCGCTTGCTGTCGCCGCGAGCGGTTTGCAGACGACCACGCTGGTTCTCGAGATGGGGCTCGCGCACGTCACGGTCACGCGTGTCGAATGCAGCGATGGCGAGGCGCGGCGTCGGGCGGCGGTAGTCAGACGGGGCATCGGGCTGCTTGCGCTGCAGCAGCGTTGGCTGCGCATGGTCGGCGAGGCAATGGTGTTGGCGACGCGTTTCGATCCTTTGCATGACGGCGCGAGCGAGCAACGGCTCTTTGATGTGCTGGAGTCCGCTGCAGCGAGGGCTGCCGAGTCGGGCAGCTGCGTGATCGAACTGCCGACGACGGGTGAAGTCGCTCGCGTCGAACTGGGTCGTGATCGTTTCATCGAGGCGGCCGCAGAGGTTTTGCGTAGCCTCGTCGGCGCCGTGCATGAGCTGCGTCCCGCGGGGCAGCGTATAAACCTGTTGTTCGACGAATCTTTGTTGCGCTTGCCCGGACTGCTCGAGCAGCTGGCCGAGCTGCGCGGTTGTCGTTTGTTGACGCACGCGCCTGGACTCATCGCGCGTGCCGTATCGCTGACCCGTGGCGAAGCGGATGCGGATGGCGCGGTCACGCTGCAGCGCGGCTGCACGCTGTCGACCGTGCTCGAGCCAGCCCGTGACGTAGCGCAGTTGGCACGCCTGTCCGTGAAAGACACGCCGCCTACGCATGTTTTATGGGACGGCAGGGCCGTGGCGCTGCCCCATCAAGGCTCACTCGAGATCGGTCGCAGCCCCGCGGCTGGGGGGATTCATCTGGCCGAGGGGCTCACCGGGGTGTCGCGTCTGCACTGTTCGCTACGTATCGAGGAATCGCAGGTGACGCTCGTGCCGCATACCGCGCAATCCACCTGGCTCAACGACGAGCGGGTACAGGGACGTGTGCGGGTGATATCGGGCGATCGGCTGCGACTTGGTTCGCCCGGGGTGCTCATCGAATTGATTGCGGTGGGAGGCCTGCGCGATGGCGCGTCGCCGCAACACTGAGGTTTTCAGCCTCTCCTTCCTCGATGTCATCTGCTGCGGCTTCGGTGCCGTCATCCTGTTCTACACCATCATCAGCGCCCAAAGTGGCATCGAGCGAACTCGCAAGGCCGAGGACCTGAACGCCCAGGTGGCCAAACTCGAGGAAGAGGTGATCGCAGGCGCTAAGAATCTCGTCGTCCTGCGCAACACCCTGCAAAAAACCGAGAGCGAGACGGTTTCTGCATCGTCGCGCGCTACGCAGCTCATCGAAGAGCTGCAGCGCAAGCGCGAGGAGAGCTTCATTTACGATGCCGAGACGCTGGCGAAACGCGAGCGCATCGAAAAACTCAAGGCGGATGTCCAGGCTCTCGAGGCGAGCACGCAGCGGCTCGAGGCGAGCGCCAAAGTCGAAACGCCTCGCGCCGAGCTCACTGGCGCTGGCAAGTCGCGCGCGAGTCGGCGCTACATCACCGGACTCACTCTGAAGGGCCGAAGAATTCTTGTGCTGGTCGATCGTTCGTCGAGCATGCTCGATGAGGATCTCGTCAACATCATCCGTTTGCGCAATTCTCCGACTTCTGCCCAGCTTGCCGCCGAAAAGTGGCGACGCGCCACCGATATCACGCAGTGGCTCATCGGCGAGATCCCCGAGAATTCGCAGTATCAAATCTACGGATTCAACACTGCGGCTGCACCGCTGCTCGATGGTACGGCAGGCGAATGGATCCCGGGCAAGGATCAGGCGCGTCGTGAGCGCTTCATCGACGCCATAGGTCAGCTGGTGCCGACGGGCGGCACAAGCTTGATCAATGCTTTCGCCGCCATCCGCGACATGAAAATTCCGCCGGATCAGATCGTGCTGATTACCGATGGTCTGCCGACGCAGGGCGCGACGGTGCCGGTGTTGCGACGTTTGGTCGATGCGGGAGACCGGGCGAAACTCTTCGATGAGGCGATTCGCGGTCTCGACAAGAACGTGCCAGTCGATGTGATTCTACTGCCGATGAAAGGCGATGTGCCCGCACCTCATCGATTCTGGGGACTTGCCCGCATGACCAAGGGCACGTTTGTGATGCCCTCGCCGGATTGGCCATGAAACTCAAGCGCCGCGATGCCGAGGTCTACAGTCTGTCGTTTCTCGACGTGATTTGCTGCGGCTTCGGAGCCATCATTCTGCTGCTGGTCTTGTCGGAGTTCGGTCAGCCCATCGTCATCGAACGTTCGCGCCAGGACCTGCAGTCGCAAGTCAAAAAATTGCAGGAGGAGTTGTTCGCCATTCGTGGCGAGAGCGAAATTTTGCAGCGTGAACTTCAGGGGCGAGTCGATTTGCTGTTGCGCGAGCGGCGCAATCTGGCCAAGGTTGCCGGCGATGTCTCCTCGATTCGCGGCCAGTTCGACGCCTCGCGTCAGGATGCAGCGGTCAGCAATATCCTCGAAAACGAACTTCTCTCGGCTTTTCAGGAGCTCGAGGCCGAGAACAAGCGCCTGATGCAGACGTCACGGACGCGTCAAAGAATCCAGACTCAGGCCGTGGGCGGCATTCCCGTCGACAGCGACTACGTGATCTTCCTGATCGATACCTCGGGCAGCATGCAGGGCGGCCATTGGGAGACCGCCATCGAAGTCATGCGGGAGATTCTCGACATCTATCCTCGTCTGAAAGGCGTGCAGATCGTCGATGACAACGGGCGTGAGCTCTTCGGTGGCACCCGAGGCCGCTGGCTGACCGACTCGCCGGCGCTGCGCACCGACATCGTGCAGCGTATGCGCAGTTGGCGCTCCTTCAGTGATTCCAGTCCTGCCGATGGGATCGAGCTTGCCATCAAGAATTATTGGTCGGCCGACAAGCGCATCAGCATTTATGTGCTGGGGGACGAGTTCACCGGCGAATCGATCCAGGGGGCGCTTGACGCGGTCGATCGCATCAATCGACCTGACTCGAGTGGTCGTCGACGGGTTCGTATCCATGCGGTCGGTTTTCCCGAGGCTCCGGGGATGACGCCGTTTACAAATATCCGTTTCTCGGCGTTAATGCGGGCCATGTGCGAGCGCAACGATGGCACCTTCGTCGGTCTCACGAACACTAAAAGTTGTGCATTCACCATGAACATCGGAGGCGTCACCACATGCGTCGGTGGCAATTAGCAGTCGGAATTCTCGGGCTGACGATGCTCGGCGGATGCGGCGGGGTGCAGATTGCGCCGACCCCGGAGTTGCCGCGGGCGCTGGTGGAAAAAGTACCGGCGAACGTGGGGCTCGTCATCTCGCCCGAGCAGCGCAATCTCGTGCATACCGAGACGCGCGGCGGCGTGTCCTGGAGCGTGACGCTCGGTCAAGGACAACAGCAGCTCGCACGCGACATTCTGGGTGCCACCTTCAATCAGGTGACCGAGTTCGCCGATGTCGATGCAGCCCGCAACGCGGCCGAGTTGCAGGCGGTTTTTGAGCCGATTACCGAACAGTACTCATTCGCGACCGCCCAGGAAACCGGCGGTGGGTATGTGGCGGTGACGATTCGCTATCGCATCAATGTTTTCGCGCCGAACGGCGAACGCTACGATTCGCTGACGCTGACAGGCTACGGAACAGCGATGAGCGATGCGCTCGGTTCGAGCGGGCCGATGGAAGAAGCCACCAAGGCGGCGATGCGTGATGCGGCGTCGCGCTTTCTCACGCAGTTTCCGGCGACTCAGGTCGCTGCAGCGCTCGCCGGAGGCAAGCGACTCGAGGTCAGTGCAGAGGACGCGCTCAAGGCGCTCGCTGCAGCGGGCATGAGCATCGAGGCTTTGCCGATCCGGGTATCGCGGCGGATCAATCCGGACTGGAAGCCGATGCCGCCGGTGACTCAGCCTGCGTCGCCTGCGGCGACGGTTTCTCCGCCTGAATCCTGACCAACATCTGCTCGCGCAGCACGACGCCCGCGGCTTCGGCAGGTTCACCATCGATGATGCGCGGCGCGAAGCGCGCCTTGCGTGCGGCCAGCACCGCTGCTCGGGTGGAGTTTTCAGGCGCAGTTGACCCAACCACCGTCACATCGGTCACTTTGCCGTCGCGGCTGACGTTCAGTCGCATATCAACTTCGCGCACCGCGTAGTCATCGGGGTTTGGCGGGCGCAGCCGCGCGACCGATGACGAGGGTGCGCGATACACGAGTACCCTCGGCGTCGCGAGTGTCGCGGTCGCCGATGGACTCGCTGCGGCCAGGGCCTTCCAGCTCTCGGCATAAGCGCTGTTTGCTCGTGATTGATTACCGCTGACGAGGTACCAATCGCCGAGTTGGGCAAGTGTTTCGCCCAATAATTTTTGATCAATCGGATTGCTGCGGCGGACGATGTCGATGGCAAATGACAGGGCGCGAATGCCCTCGGAATTGAGTCTCGCCTGATTGTTGCCGACGATGAAAGGATCTGTGTTTTCGCTGACCTCGAACCCCGGTTGCGCCTCGATCTCGGGACCGTAAATGGCTTCGAGCAGCCAGGTGCGCGCCATGCCGCGCAGACCTGGAACGCCGACCACCGGCTTTTCTTTGGAGAGCTGTTCGGCCAGTTGCAAGGCGCGGGCATGCAGACCGCGTGCCGTAGCATAGCGCCCCACCGATTCGAACCAGCGTGCATAGCGATCGAGCGGTTCAATGAGACGCAGGTCGCGCTTGCCGAAACTCGTCTCGGCAATGCGGAAGGCGTTCTGGTGTTCGCGTTCGGCGTCACTCGGCTGGCCTGCAGCTACATACGCCTCGATCAACGCATCGACGGCATCGAGCTGTGCGGCGTTATAGAGCCCATCGAGATTGCGCGACAGGTCTACCGCGCGCTTGAGTGCGATGGCAGCCTCGGCGGGACGGCCCGCGGCGAGCCAGGTTTCACCCAGACCCTCGAGTGGACGGATGAGCATGCGATCCGCACCGGACAGCTGTCCTTCGATGAGACCGATGGCGCGCTGATAGACAGCCTCCGCCTGCGCAAACTCGCCTCGACGAAAATGTACCGTACCGAGATTGGTGAGCGGATTGACGAGTTCGCGCGCCTGCAGGCCGTGACGTGTTTCGCTGACGGCAACCAGTTCACGCGCGCGCTGTATCGCGGTATCGAGATCGTTCGCTTCGAGAGCGGATTTGAAGCGCGCAAAAATCTGCAGCGGTTCTTCCGTGGACGCGGTGGCGGACGAGCCGCTCGACGTGGCGGTCGGCGTGTCGGTCGACGAGTACGCCGGCGACGCTCCTGCCGCGACGAACGCGCACAGGACGATCAGCGTCGTTCGAAAAGATAGTGGGAAACCAGCCATTCGCGTCCACCTCGGTAACCGAAAAGCTCGGCGCATGA
The DNA here is from genome assembly GCA_044351225.1 of Steroidobacteraceae bacterium. Classification (GTDB taxonomy): domain Bacteria; phylum Pseudomonadota; class Gammaproteobacteria; order Steroidobacterales; family Steroidobacteraceae; genus UBA964. The sequence goes on along the minus strand of JBILGD010000011.1, from coordinate 17,711 downwards.
CATGAAGAAAACTCGCCAGTACACCCACCACTTGAGTGCCTGATCGTCGCCATAACCCTTGGCAAGCACCGGCATGAGCGCAGTACGGCTGGCGTCCATCTTCTGCAGCCACGCCTCCGCCGTCAGCTGGTAGTGGCGACCATCGACCTGCCAGTGATCGGCAAGACGCAGATGGCGCTGGAAGTAATGCAGTAGATCGTCGCTCGGCATGATGCCGCCAGTGAAAAAGTAGCGCGCCATCCAGTCTGTGTCGTCACGCACTTCGAAGGTGTAGGCAAAGCGGTGGTGCGTGAAAATGTGTACAAATAGCGTCGCTTCCGGCGTCATCCATCCGGCGATGCGTGCAAGCAGCGACTCGTAGTTGCGCATGTGTTCGAACATTTCGACGGACACCACCCGATCGAAGCGGATCTCGGGTCCGAAGTTCAGCTGGTTCACATCGCAGGTGATGATCTCGAGATTCTTGAGGCCGCGTTCTGCCGCCTTGGCATCAATGAAGAGTTTTTGCGTACGCGAGTTGGAGATTGCGGTGATGCGGGAGTCGGGATAGTGCTCCGCCATCCACAGCGACAAAGAGCCCCAGCCGCAGCCGAGCTCGAGGATGCGCTCGCCGTTGCGCAGTCGGGCTCGTTCGCAGGTGAGCGCCAGCATGCGGGCCTCGGCAGCTTCGAGATTTGCTGCGGCACGCTCGATCGTGAAATCGTCGAAGTAGCAGCTGCTGTACTTGAGATGTTTGCCGAGCGTCTGCAGATAGAACTCGGTCGGCACCTCGTAATGCTGTTCGTTTGCAGCGGCAGTGTGAATGGCGATCGGGCTCTCGCGCAGTCGTCTCACCATGGACATCAGGTGAGCCTGCTGGCTCTCAGGATCACCTTTGTCCTCTTCGCGCAGGCGCTGCGCCAGAAGTTCGCGGATTCGGTAGCGGATCAGCCAGTCCGGAATCCGGTCCTGTTCGAGCCAGCGCAGGGTCAAAGTTTGTGCGTTCGGATCGGTCATGATTGCGGCGATGTCTTGAGGCGACGCAGCGCCCTCTCGAGAACGGGAATGAACAGCCGATAGAGTACATAAATCGACAGGGGTCCGATAAGCACCCAGCCGATGGATGCGTGCACGATGGCATCCCACAGCGTGATGATGGCCTCCAGAACGCCATCGGCGATCAGTTTCAGGCCCGCTTCGATGGTCAAAGGTTGCGGCTCAGCGCCGGTCACCCACTCGCCTAGGCGAACGAAGGGGATGATCATTGCGAGTTGCAGGGGCGACATCAGATAGCTGACAAGCTGGATGGCCGGTAAATTCAGCCTGAGCCAGAGCGCCAGCACCGTGAGCGCCGGTGTCGAAACCCCGAGCACCGGGAACATCCCCACCCCGGCGCCGAGGGCGAGGCACAGCGCAAGTTCGCGGGGCGCGAGGCCTTGCGCGAGCAGCGCAAGTATGGGGTCGACGATTTTCCGACGGATAATGCTCAGCATCGCCGCGACTCAGGGGTTGCGTCGCGCGAGAATCGTCGCGGCGGGTTCTTCGGGCGTCAGTCGCGACAGTTGCAAGAGCACGTACGCCGCCATCGCCATGTTGCCGAGCAACATGATGGCGATGAACCAGCCGATGCGCGGCAGCCAGCGAATTTCTTTGTAAAACACCCAGACGTAGAACGTCAGGAATGCGTAGTACGCATCGATCAGCGTGGCGATAGTCCACCAGTTGTCGGGCTGCCTGACGAGTCCCTGCCATTCGGGGAGGGCTTGCTGGAAACTCGCGAACGTCGTGTAGCAAAAGAGCGATACCAGGATGAAACCGAACAGTGCTTTGAGGACGGACTTGTTCATGGCGACTCTCTCAGGCATGACGAACTTGGCGGGCGTGACGAACCGGTCAGGTGCGTGGATCGATGCGCGGTGCGACCGAGGCGAGTGCTGCGCCAATCAGTAGCGCAGCGACGTCGGTGGTGTCGGGAACGCGACCCGGTATCCATTGTTGCAGGAACTCCACGGTCAAGGCGATCAGAATCACGAGCGGCAAGGGTGGCAGCAAACGCGTTCCGCCATGTACGGCGAGCCACGCGAGCCCTATGCCCAGAAAGAGCCGCTCCAGCAGCGGCAGGGCCCCTGGATCGGCGGGTAGCCCGGCAAGTTCGGCGAACGGCAGCCAGATCGGCTCTGGGGCGGCGAGCGTGACCGCCGCGACCGGAGTGACCGGCCAGATACCCGCCACGAAGACGGCGAGGGCGGCCATCGCAAAAGCCCTGGACGGCCAGAGCTGAAGATCGAGTCGGCGTAACAACAGCACACTCAGGAGGGCGCCGATGGCGCCGATCACTTCGCTGGGCGAGAGGTGTTGTCCCACGAACAGGAGTCGACTGACGAGTGATGCCACAAAAAGCGCCAGCACGGCTGACCAGAAGAACGGTCGTCGCAGCAAAGCGTGCAGCAGTGCGGCCAGCACGAGATAACAGGCCAGATAATAAAAAGCCGTCGGCCACACGAGATTCAATGAAATACTCGTCTCGATGGCGCTTTCGATTCTGCCGGGACGCAGCCTTGGCACGAACGGGGCGAGATGCGCGATCAGCCAGAGTGCGACCAGTAGCGCAGGCGCTGGCCCGAGGGCGATTCGCTGCAGTCGCCGCGACAGCGGGCGCACGGGCAGTGCCGAGTAGACTGCGGCGAGCAGTGTGCCGACGCCGGCGCTGGCCACATTGAGGATCCAGTCTGCGAGGCTCGGGTCGCGGGGCGGCAGCGCATGCTGGGCGATTTCGACGCCGAGCGACAGTACGGCTGCGCCGACTACTGGCACGATGATACGCAGGGCGGCCGAGCGGCTGTTTTCCAGCGCCATCGAGCCGAGCAGACCGAAGGGCAAGTACAGCAAAAGATTGACGATGGCGTCACGCTGCGAGGGTTCACGCCACTCGCGCAACCGTGGCAAGCCGTCGAGCAAAGATTCGAGCAGTGGGCGCCACTGCGCATCGAACGGATAGAGCGACGCGCTGGCAATGAGCAGCGCCCACGCGCCGAGCAGCCACAGCGACAGTCGGCGAACCGCCAGATCCTGTCGACCGACACGGAGATCGTGGCTGATCGGCATGGTCACTTCTTGCCGAACAGCCGCTCGAGTTGCGCGCGCGCCGCATCGGCCGCGGCAACGTCCGCGGCTTTCCACGCGCCCGGCTTCGGTTTGAAATGATCGCAGAAGTTGGCGCGCTCCTTGTCACGAACCTCCTCTGCGGTCGGCTCGCGACAATGTTTTGCGACGCGCGGTTCGTACTCCACGCAAAGTTTGCAGACATGCAGCTCCGCACGGCATTGCGGACACTCATCGAGTCGACGCAGGGGCAGCGAGAGGCTGGCGAGCGAGGCGCCGCATTTCCAGCAGATGAGATCGTGAGCCATGACCAAAAGGCTAGCGGGTCTGGGTGCGCTCTGCCAGAAACTCCCGCAAGGCCTTGCCGGTGTGCGAGCGTCCCGGTCGCTTGGCCAGCGTCTGCGGCGCACCTGCGGCGACCAGTCGACCGCCATCGGCCCCCGCTTCCGGGCCCATATCGAGCACCCAATCCGCTGCCGCGATGACATCGAGGTTGTGTTCGACCAGCACTACGGTATTGCCCGCATCGACCAGCCGGTGCAGCACGTGGATGAGCTTTTCGACGTCGGCCATGTGCAGGCCGACCGTCGGCTCATCAAGCACGTACAGCGTGTGTTTCGGTTTGCTGCGCAGCGGCGCGCGCAGATCGACTCGGACCTTGGCGAGTTCGGTGACCAGCTTGATGCGTTGGGCTTCGCCCCCCGACAGCGTCGGACTTGCCTGCCCAAGCGTGAGATAGCCGAGCCCCACATCGCACAGCAGGCTGAGGACATGACGCAGCGCAGCATGCGATTCAAAGAAAGTCGTGGCATCTTCGATGTTCATGGCAAGCACATCGCCGATGCTTCGATCGCGCCAGGTGACTGTCAGGGTTTCGCTATTGAAGCGGCTGCCGCGACAGGCATCGCAGGTGACTTTGACATCGGGCAGAAAGCTCATTTCGACGGTCTGTACACCTTGGCCTTCACAGGCCTCGCAGCGACCGCCCGCCGTATTGAAAGAGAATCTGCCGGGCTCGAAGCCACGCAGACGCGCCTCGCTGGTGCCGGCGAAGATGCGGCGGATCTCGTCCCAGATGCCGACGTAAGTCGCCGGGCAGGATCGCGGCGTCTTGCCGATGGGCGTCTGATCGACCTCGAGAACGCGATCGATGGTATCGATGCCATGGATCTTGCGACATCCCTGCGGCCCGCCGCGACCGCCGACCATCGCCTGCGCGCTGCTGTAGAGCACGTCGCGGGCCAGCGTCGATTTGCCGGAGCCCGACACGCCGGTGATGACCACCAGCCTGCCAAGTGGAATACGGGCATCGATCTCTTGCAGGTTGTGCAGCGTCGCCGCTTCGATGCGCAACGCCGCGGTACTGTCGTCGACAACACGTCGCGGCGTGCGTCCGTGCAGCAGCGGCTCGCGCAGGTATCGGCCGGTGATCGATTGCGGATTGGCGAGCAGATCTTTGATGGTACCGCGGCCGACGATCTGGCCACCGCGCACACCCGCGCCCGGTCCAAGATCGATCACGTGATCGGCGCGTCGAATCGTATCCTCGTCATGCTCGACGACCACCAGCGTATTGCGATGCGCCGCCAACTCGTCGAGCGCATCGAGCAGGATGCGATTGTCGCGCGGGTGCAAACCGATGGTAGGCTCATCAAGCACATAGCACACGCCGCGCAGATTCGAGCCGAGTTGTGCCGCGAGCCGGATGCGCTGTGCTTCGCCACCCGAGAGCGTCGGTGCTGCGCGGTCGAGACCGAGATAGCCGAGACCTACGCGATCGAGGAACTCGAGCCGCGAGCGAATCTCGCCGAGCAAGTCGCGGGCGATGGCCCGCTCGCGCTTGTCGAGCTTGAGCGATGTCAAAGAATCACCGGCCGCCGAGACCGACTGACAGGTGAACTCGCCGATCGACTTGTCGCGAAAACGTACGGCACGTGCCACCGCATTGAGCCGCTCGCCGTGACAGCTGCGACAGGCGATCGCCTCGCCGTCGCTCCATTCGTTCCAGGTGGCTTCTTCCCCGGTTTGCTCGGCATCAAAACCTTCGAGTTCGACACCGGTGCCGAAGCAGTCGCCGCACCAACCCTGCTTGCTGTTGAAAGAGAACAGGCGCGGATCAAGCTCAGCGAAGCTTGTGCCACAGGCGGGACAGGCCCGCTTCGTGGAGAACACGATCGGTTTCTTTGCACCCAACGGCAAGACTTGAACGATGCCCTTGCCGTACTGCAGCGCCTCGGCGAGTTTGGCGCGCAGGTCGCTCTCGCCGCGCGCAGAGATGCCGAGTCGAGCCACCGGCAACTCGATGTCGTGCTCCTTGAAGCGATCGAGTCTGGGCCATGGTTTGACCGGGATACGCTCGCCATCGACGCGCAGCTCGCGATAGCCCTTGCCGCTCGCCCACTTGGCGAGATCGGTGTAGAGACCCTTGCGAGCCACGATCAGCGGCGCGAGCAGGTCGACGGTCTTGCCCTTGAAATCCCGAATGATGCGCGCCGCGATCGCTTCGGCGGACTGGGGTTCGATCGGCACGGCACAATCCGGGCAGTGCTGCGTACCGAGCTTCACGTAGAGCAGACGCAAAAAATGATAGATCTCGGTGAGCGTTGCGACCGTGCTTTTGCGGCCGCCGCGACTCGTGCGCTGCTCGATGGCGACGGTCGGCGGAATACCGCGTATCGAGTCGACTTCGGGGCGTGCCGCGGGCTGTACAAACTGCCGAGCGTAGGCATTGAGCGATTCGAGATAACGTCGCTGACCTTCATTGAAGATGATGTCGAAGGCGAGCGTCGACTTGCCCGAGCCCGAGACGCCGGTCACGACGGTGAAGGCGTTGCGCGGGATCTCGACATCGATATTGCGCAGATTGTGTTCGCGGGCATTGCGCACCACGATTTCCGCGGTCGTTTTCGCGGTCGCTGTGTCGCCGCGTGTCGTGGCGCGCGGCGGCGGCTCGGCGACGGCCGTCGCCTCGAGTCGATACCCCGCGAGCGCACGACCGGTGTGCGAGGTACTCACCGCTTCGAGGTCTGATGGGGTGCCGCAGGCGACGACTTGGCCGCCGCAGTCGCCGCCCTCGGGCCCAAGATCGATGATCCATTCGGCCGATCGAATGACATCGAGGTTGTGTTCGATGACGATCAGCGAGTGACCCGCGTCGAGCAGTTTGCGGAAAGATACCAGTAGCTTGGCAATATCTTCGAAGTGCAGGCCGGTGGTGGGCTCGTCGAACAGAAACAATTTGCCTTGCGTGGTGCCCGCTGAGGCGGCCGCTCGGTTCGTGACGCCTGCCGACTCGGCGAGGTGGCCGGCGAGCTTAAGGCGCTGTGCCTCGCCGCCCGAGAGCGTGGGGACGGGCTGCCCGAGTCGCAGGTAATCAAGACCGACATCGGCGAGTGGCGCAAGCTTTGCGGCCAACTCTGGCACATCAGCAAAGAATTCCAGGGCTTCGGTGACGGTCATCTCGAGCACATCGGCCATCGAGGCGCTGCGGCTCCGCGGGCCCGCATGGCGCACCTCGAGGGTCTCGCCGCGATACCGTGTGCCGTTGCAATCGCCGCAACGCAAATACACATCCGAAAGAAACTGCATCTCCACATGCTCGAAACCGCTACCGGAGCAGGACGGGCAACGACCCGTGCCGGAATTGAAGCTGAAGGTGCCGGCGGTGTAACCGCGCTCACGGGACTCGGGGAGTTTTGCGAAGCGCTCGCGAATGACATCGAATGCGCCGACGTAACTCGCGGGGTTGGAGCGAGTGGTGCGGCCGATCGGCGTTTGATCGACAAACACGACATCGCCGAGCAACTCGGCACCCTGTACTCGATCGTGCGCGCCAGCGGCTTCGGTCGGTCTGCCGAAATGTTTGAGCAAGGCGGGGTACAGGACATCCTGGATCAGCGTTGATTTGCCCGAGCCCGAGACACCGGTCACGCAGACCAGCCGATTGAGGGGGAAGCGCACATCGACGTTCTGCAGGTTGTGTTGTCGCGCGCCCTGCAGTTCGAGCCAAGCAGCGTCTTTCGCTGCGGCCAGCTGACGCGACGGTGGCAGGTCGACTCGACGACGCCCCTCGAGATACTCGCCGGTGAGCGAGTCCGGATGAGCACAAACCTCGCGTGGCGTTCCCCAAGCGACGATTCGACCGCCGTGCTCGCCGGCGCCCGGTCCCATGTCGAGCAGTCGGTCGGCTTGTTGCATGATCTGCGGGTCGTGCTCGACCACGAGCAGCGAGTTGCCGGCATTGCGCAGACGGTGCATTACACCGATGACGCGTTGCATGTCGCGCGGGTGCAGGCCGATCGATGGCTCATCGAGCACGAACAGCGTATTGACCAGCGAAGTGCCGAGTGCCGTCGTCAGATTGATGCGCTGGACTTCGCCGCCCGAGAGCGTGCGCGACTGACGGTCGAGAGTCAGATAGCCGAGACCGACATCGCAAAGATATCGAAATCGGCCACGAATCTCCGCGAGCAGCATTTCGGTGGCTTCGTCGAGGGCGCCCGGCAGTCGCAGTGCATCGAAGAAATCACGACCACGCTCGATGGGCAGCAGCATCAAGTCGTGCAGGCACAGGCCCGGCAGTCCATCGAGCGTGTCGCGCGACCATGCGACCCCGCGCGGCATGAAGCGGCTGCGCTCGCCGAGCGCAGTACGGGCGAGCGCGGTGTCGCCGAGCCGCCAGAGCAAAGACTCCCCCGTCAGCCGCGCACCGTCGCAGCTCGTACAGGGCGTGTAGGCGCGATACTTCGAGAGCAGCACGCGGATGTGCATCTTGTAGGCTTTGGTTTCGAGCCAGTCGAAGAATCGTTTGACGCCATACCAGACGTTCTTGGCCCACTTGCCTTCGCCATCGATCACCCACGCGCGCTGTTCATCTGTGAGGTCGCGCCACGGCGTATCGAGTGGTACACCGCGTTTTTTGGCAAGGCGTTCGAGATCTTCCTGACAGTCGCTGTAGGCCGCTGTTTGCCACGGCCGAATGGCGCCGCCCCGCAGCGTTTTGCCGTGATCGGGAATCACCAAGCCGTAATCGACGCCGATGATGCGACCGAAACCGCGGCAGGCTTCGCAGGCGCCGGTCGGCGAGTTGAAGGAGAAGTGACTCGGCGTCGGCTCGCGGTAACCGATATCGCAGCGCGCGCAGTGCAGCGTACTCGAGTAGTGCCAGGTCTCGCGTACGACTTCGGGATCCGTGCTCTCGAGCGCATGAGCATGCAGCCGTCCGCGACCGACACGCAGTGCCGCTTCGAGCGATTCGGCGAGCCGAGAGTCGTCGCTGCCGCCGAGTCGCAGCCGATCCTGTACGACTTCGATCGCTTGTTTGCTACGCCCGCGAATACGTGTGTAACCCTGCTTTTCGAGCAGAGTGAGCACTTCGGTTTCTTTGAAATTCTTCGGGATCTTGACCTCGAAGCACAGCAGCACCCGCGGATCGCCCGCTGCGGCGGCACGCGCGCGCAAATCTGCCCGGATACTTTGCGGTGAATCGCGGCGCACGACATCGCCACAGCTGCGGCAATGCAGATGCGCACCGCGGGCGAACAGCAGTTTCAGGTGATCGTTGAGTTCGGTCATCGTGCCGACGGTCGAGCGCGACGTCCGCACCGGATTCGTCTGGTCGATGGCGATCGCCGGCGGAATTCCCTCGATTCGATCAACGGCCGGCTTGTCCATACGATCAAGGAATTGCCGCGCGTAGGGCGAGAAGGTCTCGACGTAGCGACGCTGTCCCTCGGCATACAAGGTGTCGAAGACGAGCGAAGATTTGCCCGATCCGGAGACACCCGTGACGACCACGAGTTCGCCAGTCGGAATCTCGAGGTCGAGATTCTTCAGATTGTTCTGGCGAGCGCCGCGAACGACGATCACCTCACGGCCGGAGTCGCGCATGAGAGGATGGAGAAGAACTGCGGGGGATAGCGGCATGCTAGCTTTTTGCTAGGCTGCGGGGAACAGTCGCCACACGATCAGGGAGCACCTGCGCATGAAGCCCGAGATACCCGTAGAAGACCTGTCACGCCGTCGCTTGCTCGAGGGAGCCATCGGCCTGTCCGTCGCGGCAGGGCTCGCCAAGACCGCTGAAGCGGCGCAGGCGAGCGGCGCCGGAACGGGGGCGCAGGTTGGGGTGGGTGCCGACGGGCGCTACCCGACGGTGCCGTTGGCACAGCCCACGTTGCGCGTGGGTTTGGTGCAAACGCGAATTCGCATGCTCGAGCCCGGGGCGATCGCGCGCATCCGCAAGGAAAACCTCGCCTATATGCTCGAGTGGATCGATCGTGCGCAGGCCTCGGGCCGTCACGATCTGCTGCTCTTTCACGAGCTACCGCTGACCGGCTTGTCGTTCCAGTGGCCGCGCTCGACGGTGCTGCAGGGCTGCATCGAGATTCCGGGGCCTGAAACCGAGGCCATCGGCCGCAAGGCACGCGAGCACCGTTGCTATGTCGTCTTTGGCGCCTACATCGTCGACAAGGACTGGCCCAATCATTTTATTTCCGCGACCACCATCATCGGTCCCGACGGTTCCATCGTCGACAGTCAATGGAAAGCCCGCAACATCATGGGCTCGCTTGGCGGTGTCGAGTTGATGACCACCACGATCTTCAATGTGCTCGATCGATACGTCGAAATGTATGGCTGGGATCGGGTCATTCCGGTCGCGCGTACGCCGATCGGTAACATCGCCACCTCGACGGTGCAGCTCGAGCCTGAGTTATATCGAGCATTCGGCATGAAGGGCGCCGAGCTCGTGCTGCGCACCGCCACCGGTCGCTATCGTCTGGCCGATGTGCTGGGCGCATCGCTGCACAATGGTTATTGGTCGCTCATGGTGAACAACGCCTATCTGCCCGATGACCCGCAGGGCCTGCGCCGTTACTGGAAAGACGGTGACTGGACCAAGCCGATTGCGGATACCACTACCGTGCTGTCGACCGCCATCGACCCGCAGGGCAACTTGATCGCGCAGGCCAAGGATCCGGGAGAGCAGGTGATCAGCATCGACATCCCGATTGCCGAACACCGCACGCGCATGCGTCAGCCAGTGGTTCACAAAGAGCTCTACGATCGGGTGTGGCAGGCGTATGAGGGCAAGTATCCGCCGGGTGCATTCATCGCCCAACAGCCGGTGACGCTCGAGGAGTCGACGCGTCAACTCAACGCCGGCGCCCGCTGGAAACCCTGATCGGCGACCGGACGTTTCGGACCCTGCGTTTCCACGCTGCGGTTTCCCCGGCGATCTGTTCGTGCCAGTTGCCATGAACACGGGCAACGTCACCCCCATTGGGGGGCATCGCCATGAACAAGAACAACATGAAAATCGCCATCGTGGGGGCGGGCATCGCGGGTCTTACGGCCGCAAGGGCTTTGCAGACTTTCGGCTTTCGTCCGGTGGTATACGAACAGGCGCCGGTACTCGGCGAAGTCGGCGCGGGTCTGACGGTCAGCCCGAACGCGACGCATGTGCTCAACGCAATCGGCCTCGATGGCGTCCTCGAGCGCATCGGCATGCGTCCGAATCGTGGCGGCGTCAAGCATTGGCAGACCGGCGAACTCATGGTCGAGATTTCGCGCGGCAACGAAATGCTCGAAAAATACGGTGCCGCCTATTTTCAGGTCCACCGGGCCGACCTTCACCAAGCGTTGGCCAACGCCGTGCTTGCCAGCGATCCGCAGGCGATTCACGTGGGCCATGCCTGCAAAGGCCTGATCGAAGAGTCGGGCGGCGTGACGCTGCATTTCGAGAACGGCGCTACGGCCAAGGCCGATGTGGTGCTCGGTGCCGACGGCGTGCGCTCGCGCGTGCGTGCCCAGCTTTTCGGGGCGGGCGAGGCCCGCTTCACCGGCTATATGGCGTATCGGGGGCTCGTGCCCATCGGCGCTTTGCCGTCAGGCGTCATCGATCCAACCTCCTGTCTGTCAACCGGTCCGGGGCGCAGCTTCACCCGCTATCTCGTCCGCGGCGGCGAACTCGTCAACTTCGTGGGCTTGACCGAGCGCGACGATTGGCGCGAAGAGGGCTGGTCGATACGTGCCAAAGTCAAAGAAATGCTTGATGAGTATGCTGGCTGGTACGAAGGTGTGCGCAGCATCATCGCCGCGACCCCGCCGGACGGGCTCTTCAAGTGGGCGCTCTTCGATCGCGAGCCGCTCGCCGAGTGGACACGCGGTCGCGTGACCTTGATCGGTGATGCGGCGCACCCGATGCTGCCATTTCTTGGTCAGGGTGCCGCGATGGGTATCGAGGATGGAATGGTGATTGCTCGCGCCTTCGCGGCAGCGGATTCCATCGATGCGGCTTTGCGGCGCTACGTCGAGGCCCGCTTGCCGCGCGCCAACTGGGTGATGCTCGAATCGCGCAAGACTGCGCTTAACTATCATTCTGGTCGTGAGGAAAACTTCCGGCCTGGGAAGCATGTGAGCGCCGAGTCGCTGGGGCTGATGTCCTATAACCCCGCGCTCGTGTCGGTCTGATCAAAGAAAAAGCCGATCAGATCGTGTAGGTGGGCGTGCCGGTCTCGTGGATCGGTACCGCGCCCTGCGGTGTGACAAGCACCAGATCCTCGAGATGTGCCGTGCCACCGCGACCGGTCTCGAACAGCGGACAGTCGATTGAGAGAATCATGTTTTCTTCGATGGTCAAATCGACGCGCGAACCGTCGGCGGCCAAGCGCGGGTGATCGGTATGCGCGAGCCCGACGCTATGCGGACTGAAAGAGACGGGCACATCGATGGCGAATTTTTTCAGCAGTTCGGCGCCCATGTCCCGCACCTGCGAGAAGCGCAAGCCGGGCCGGATCTTGCCCTGCAGTTCGTTCCAGGTGTTGGCCATGGCAGTGGTGCAGTGACGCATTCTTTTGGTCGGCTCGCCGATGAATACGGTGCGTCCGTAGTCGCCATGAAAGTTGCGCAAATGACTGACGCAGTCGATGAGAAACGCCTGACCCTCCCGTAAAGGTTCATCGTAGGCTTCGGAAGACGAGGCGTTGACCACCATGAATACACCGAGATTGCCGCGCAATGCGGCTTCGGCAAAAAATCTTTGACGAAAAGCCCGCACGCTGCCGAGTTCGCGCGCTGCTGCGATCGTGGCGTGGGCAGCGGCAATATTTGCCTCCGAGGCGAGGCGCATCATGCGGATTTCAGCCGGAGTGCGCGCGAGACGGATGCGCCGCGGGGTGTCTTCTGCTGCCACGAGCGTGGCTTGCGGTGTGGTACGTCCGAGCAGTTGCGCAACCAGGACATCGTCATAGCCGATACGCCCTTGTCCGAGACCGAAGTCCCTGAATACCTTGGCGAGCGCCGTTTCCATGCTGGATTGGTAGGGTGCTGCATCCTGCAGGGCCTTGCGTCGACGGGCCTCGCGCGGCGGTGGTTCGCCATCGAGCTGATAGAAGCGGGGCGGCGCAACGCTGGTATCGCCCTCGGGACGGTCAGGGTCGAAAGAGGCCGGGGCGGTGAACACGAAAGGCTGTACGCCCGGCACCAGTCCGTCGTCCGCCTGAATGTAGTAATAGGAAAAAGACGGAATGACGAGCGCAACGGGCTGTCGCGGATCGCGAGGGATCACCGCCAAAGCCGTGCCGGTGAGACTCATGCGCTCCATCAACGGGAAGAAGTTGGTGGCATGAAACACATTGCGTCCCTGACCGACGACCAGGGCTTCGAGGCCTTCGTCGGTGAGGATGCGCCGAGCACGCTCGCGATCGAGGAACGGTTCGCGCTGACTGAAGGAAATATCGGGTAGGGCGCGAGGGGTCATGGCTGATCGCTCCATTGCCGGGGCGGTCACCGCCGCCCCTGCCAGCGCTGCCGAAGAGAGGAAACTGCGTCGGGTCGTCATGGAACGCCTCCCCGTGAATTCGCGGTACTCTACCGCAAAAGGAGGCCGTCTCATGCGCATCGCCCATTTGCTACCCAGACATCTTTTGATGAGTGCGTTGCTCACTCTCGGGGTTTTCATGAGCCCCCTTGCGTCCGCGGACGCCACCGCTCCGGCGAGTGCCCCGCCCAAACACACCGCGTTGGTGTTCGGGGGTTCGGGCCAACTTGGTGCCGAGGTGGTTCGCGCGCTGGTGGGTGCCGGACACAACGTGACCGTCTTCCTGCGTCCTTCCTCGAGTCGTGAGCGTCTGGCGGGTCTTCAGGTTTCGCTCATCGAAGGCAACGTGCTCACCGAGGCAGATGTACAGCGTGCGTTCCAGACGAAGCGCTACGCGATCGTGGTTGATGCGCTCGGCCGCAGTGAATCGGACGTCGAATTCTTTGCCGAGGCCGGTTCGCGGATCGCCCGCTGGGCCAAAGCGACCGGCGTCGATCACGTCATTCTGCACAGTTCGGTCGGTGTCGGGCGCAGCAAGGCCGTCTATCCACCCGACCGCTACGAGCGCATGAGCAAACTATTCGCCGCCAAGCAGGTGGGTGAGGATGCCGTGATCGCATCGGGGGTCCGCTACACGATCATCCGCAACGCGGTGCTGCGCAATCTGCCGCCCGATGCGGCCGATGGCGCACGGTTGATCGCCGACGAGATGGCTTTCGGCACCGTTTCCCGGCGTGGACTCGGTCGTCTCACGCTCGAGTGCATCGATAACCCTGCGTGCAGCAACCGGATTTTTCATGCCGTCGATCCGGGGATGGCATCGCCGGAGCGTTGAGCCGGGGCTTGACCGCAGTGCGGGGGGCTTCACCGCAGTATTCGCCTCGTCGCGGAGCCTGTGGTTATTCTCGGGTGGTTTAGCGAGATCTAGCCTTTCGGGAGAACGCCCATGATCGGTCGACGTCAGTTGTTCGGAGTTGCCGCCGGTTCCCTCACCTTGATGAGCGGTCTGAAGGCGGCAGATGCGGCAGCCGCCGCCGGCGCCATGAGCACCGCTCCGGGCGTCAAGCCGCGCGGTGTCGAGGGCAGACTGGTTCGTCTCGCAACACTCGATCTGGAGAGCCAACAGGATTTCACCAAGGGGTTCCGTCGGCTGCAAAGCAAGGCTCTGCGGGCCGCCTCTTTCGCCGCTTTCGAGCGTGTGCTCGAGCGCGAAGGCATTGATCAATCGTCACCGATCACGGTCGACCAACTGCGCAAGCTCGTCGAGAACGAGCCCGGGGTGAATATCGCCTCCAAGACCTGGTTGGATAACCAGTACTACATGTGGAAGACGCTGCAGCTGCACTTCCGCGAAAACGCCGACGCCTATTTGTCCGAGATGGAATCGACCGACAAGGCGGGTCCCGGCATGCTCGAGCTCTCGTCGCGGCTCGATATCCCGACCTATGCCCGGCACGAGATCCACATCCAGCCGGGTGGCTACGTCGGCGATCCGTTCGCCGGACACATGTACCACTACGGCACCAACAGCTTCTACACCGGCACTTCGCACGGCATCAACGATCAGGACGAAGCCCACACGCAGGCCGCAACCCGCCTGCCGTTGCCGCCCGATGGCAAAGTGCGCCGCATCCTCGATCTCGGTTGTGGCATCGGTCAATTGACGGTGGCACTGAAGGAGCGGTTCCCCAACGCCGAGGTCTGGGGGCTCGATGTCGGCGGTCCGATGCTGCGCTATGGGCACATGCGTGCCGTGCGTCTCGGCGTCGGCGTTAACTTCTCGCAGCGTCTTGCCGAGGACACCCAGTTTCCCGACAACCATTTCGATCTCGTCACGAGCTATCTGCTGCACCATGAGGTGCCCGCTCAGATCACGCTCAAGATCATCGATGAGGTCCGCCGCGTCACCCGTCCGGGTGGCGTGTATTACCCGCTCGATTTCGTCTCGGGCGGAACGGCCATGCCGCCACGGCAGATGTACGGTCGCTGGTGGGATCACCGCTGGAACAACGAGCCGTGGTCACTCGAGTATCACTCGGTGCCGTTCACGGACGAGATCGGCCGTCGCGGCTTCAATCTCGTCGGCAACGCGCAGGCGGTCATTCGCGGCTACGGAATTCGGCACGCCATCAAGGCCTGATGCTGCTACCGCCGTAGTCGGTGCTCTGGTCTAATGGCGCCGCCATGGACCAGGCCAAAGACCTTTTTTCTCACCGCAAATATTGGGCTGCGCGTTTCGGCGTAGCTCCTTTCCTGCCCATGTCGCGCGCGGAGATGGATGCGCTCGGCTGGGACAGTTGCGACGTCATCGTCGTTACCGGCGACGCCTATGTGGACCATCCAAGTTTCGGCATGGCGATCATCGGTCGGCTGCTCGAAGCCCAGGGTTTTCGGGTAGGCATCATTGCGCAGCCGGATTGGCAGAGCGCCGAGCCGTTCCGCGCACTCGGCAAGCCGAATCTTTTCTTTGGCATCACCGCTGGCAACATGGACTCGATGGTCAATCGCTATACCAGCGATCGACGTATCCGCAGTGACGATGCCTATACGCCAGGCGGCGAAGGTGGACGACGGCCTGATCGTTCGGTGATCGTCTATGCGCAACGAGCGCGCGAGGCGTTTGCCGACGTCCCGATCGTGATCGGTGGCATCGAGGCAAGCCTGCGACGCATCGCACACTTCGACTATTGGTCGGAGAAGGTGCGGCGCTCGATCTTGCTCGACTCCAAGGCTGATCTGCTCGTCTACGGCA
This sequence comes from Steroidobacteraceae bacterium, assembly GCA_044351225.1. Taxonomy (GTDB): domain Bacteria; phylum Pseudomonadota; class Gammaproteobacteria; order Steroidobacterales; family Steroidobacteraceae; genus UBA964. Next base: position 2,061 of record JBILGD010000011.1, on the reverse strand, counting down.
ATGCCGAGCGGCAGATCGTTGATATCGCCCATCGGTTGGCCGCAGGCGAAAACATCGATTCAATCACCGACTTGCGCGGTACGGCCTTTTCCCGCAAGGCGATCCCCGAGGGTTGGGTGGAGATCGACTCCACGCATCTCGATACGCCGGGGCCGCTCAATCCGCCGATCGATCCGTATGCGATGGATGACAACGGTGGCACCAAGGCGAGCACCTCTGCAGCCAATTCTGCGACCTCGGACGCTCCGCCTGATACGGTGGTGCGCTTCGTACGACGAGTGAAAAACGCCGACCGCTCGCGCAGCGTGATTCGTCTGCCTGCCTTCGAACAAGTGGTCGACGATCCCGTGATGTATGCGCACGCCTCGCGCATCCTGCATCTCGAAGCCAATCCCGGCAACGCGCGTGCACTGGTGCAGCGACACGGTTTGACGGAAGTCTGGCTCAACCCGCCGCCGATTCCGCTCACCACCAAAGAAATGGATGCGGTCTACGAGTTTGCCTATCAGCGCAGACCTCATCCCTTCTATGGTGATGCGGAGATCCCCGCATACAAGATGATCCGCTTCTCGATCGCGATCCAGCGCGGCTGCTTCGGTGGCTGTACTTTCTGCTCGATCACCGAGCACGAGGGTCGGATCATCCAGAGTCGCTCCGAGGCTTCGATCCTGCGCGAGATCGAAACCGTGCGTGATAGCGTTCCGGGGTTCACGGGCGTGATCTCGGATCTTGGCGGGCCCACCGCAAACATGTATCGACTCGCCTGCAAGAGTCGTGAAATCGAAAGCGCCTGTCGCAAGCCCTCCTGTGTTTATCCGGGCATCTGCCCGAACCTCAACACTGATCATGCACCGCTCATCGAACTCTATCGCAAGGCGCGCGCACTGCCTGGCATCAAAAAAGTATTGATTGCGTCGGGGGTGCGCTACGACCTCGCCATCGAATCGCCCGAGTACGTCAAGGAGCTCGCCCAGCATCATGTGGGTGGCTATCTCAAGATCGCGCCCGAAGCCATCGGCGAGGGGCCACTCTCGAAGATGATGAAGCCGGGAGTGGGTACCTATTACCGCTTCAAAGAATTATTTGACCGCTACTCGAAAGAAGCCGGAAAGGAGCAGTACCTGATCCCGTATTTCATCGCGGCCCATCCCGGGACCACCGATGAAGACATGCTTGAGCTCGCGCTATGGTTGAAAAAGAACGGTTTTCGGGCCGATCAGGTGCAGGCATTTCTACCATCGCCCATGGCGACCGCCACGGCGATGTATCACTCGGGCAAAAATCCGCTGCGCCGAGTCGGTCGCGACAGTGAAGAGGTGATGATTCCGAAGGGCCTGAAAGTCCGTCGGTTGCACAAGGCCTTCCTGCGCTATCACGATGCCAACAACTGGCCGATGTTGCGTGAGGCACTGCGTCGCATGGGTCGTGCGGATCTCATTGGTCCAGGCAAGCAGCATCTCGTCCCGCCGTGGCAGCCCGCTGGCACGGGGGACCTTGGTGAAGGCAAGCGGACGCGAAGCGACGTGCGCCCCGGGACTCGGCCATTTCGTACTCAGCACACGCGGCCGCGCGGTGGTGGACGCCCGTGAGTCAAGCAAGCGCTGAACCGGTGCACGAGTTTCGTGCCGGGCTAGACTTCGACGTGGCAGCACTCGAGCACTACCTCGCGGCGCATATCGCAGATTTCCGCGCGCCCAGCCGGGTCCGTCAGTTTCCGGGGGGACAGTCGAATCCGACGTACCGGTTGGATACTCCCGGTGCATCGTATGTCTTGCGCCGCAAGCCTCCGGGTGTGCTACTGCCCTCGGCTCATGCCATCGATCGCGAATATCGCGTGATGCATGCGCTCGCCCTGCACACCGGATTTCCGGTGGCCAAGCCAAGACTGCTCTGCGAGGACAATGCTGTCATCGGCACCGCTTTTTACGTGATGAATTTTGTCGACGGTAGAATTCTTTGGGATCCGCAGTTGCCCGAGTTGGCACGGGATGATCGCCGTGCGGTGTTCATGGCCATGGTCGAGACGCTGGCCGACCTGCATGCCGTCGACTATGTGGCGAT
>JBILGD010000152.1:0-5031 GCA_044351225.1 Steroidobacteraceae bacterium | reverse complement strand
TTTGACGACAAAGCGATCCGCCTCGAATCCGGGGCGGGCCATGGCGAGCCAGGCGAGATCGCCGCTCGCGAGGAAGACGGGCTGCGCATCCCAAGCCGGGTTGTCGGCGGTGAGATTGCGCGGTTCCGCCGAGCCGTCCGCCGGCACTTCATAGAGATCAAAGTTGGTCGACCACGGCTCGACCCGATCGGCGAGTCGCGCGCTGAAGACGATGCGCGAACCATCCGGGCTGAAGGCGTAGTCTTCTTCACCGCCAAAGGGTTTGTGCGGCACATGACCAGGGACCTTGCCCGACACATTGACCGGTGCGCCAGCCTTGAGATCGTTGCCGAGTGTGACTGTGAACAGCGTCGAGAGCGTGCCGTCGCGCCAGGTGTCCCAGTGGCGCACGAAGAGCTGGTCATAGGTGCGGCCAGTGGTCTTTTTCTTTGCTGCGTCGCGTTTACGATCGGCGCTGCATTTCAGATCGGCGCAGTCCGGGAAGACCTCGAGCGAAATGGCGAGTCGGTCGCCCTTCGGCGACACCTCGAACGAACCTACATCGAGCGGCAGATCGGTGACTTGCTGCGCTTCGCCGCCCGCGAGGCTGATCTGCCACACCTGCGAGGCGCCGCTGCGGCTCGAGAGAAAGAAAATCCTCGAGCCGTCGGCGGCCCAGCGCGGACTGCTGTCGGCCGCAGGGTGCTGCGTCAGCCGTCGCGAGATTTTGCGGTCATCAGCCAGATCCACCAGCCACAGATCGGTACGACCGCGGTTCGCTTCCAGATCGGTTTCGCGCAGCGTGTACACCACATAACGACCGTCCGGCGAAACCTGCGGGTCCGCTACACGACTCATCGTATTCAGATCCTTGGCCGAGAACGGCGCGGCGAGCGCTGCCCCGTGCAGGCTGATACCCCCGTGCAGGCTGATACCGATCAGCAGGGCTCGAGCGAAGGACTTCGGGGTCGACATGGTTGTGCTCCGCGGGGACTGGCTGTACAAGAATGAGCCCCATTCTAGACGAGTCAAGGATGACCCCTGCCGTTCGCGCCGTTTGCTTCGACCTCGACGACACCTTCTGGGCCGTGATGCCCGTGCTGCAGCGGGCCGAGGCGCGGATGCGTGCTTTTCTGGACTCCGCTCACCCGGAGTTTTCGCGGCAGGTCAGTCTCGAGGACATGATCGCCGCGCGGCGCGAACTTGCGGCCGCGGTCCCGGAGCGCGCACATGACGTCACCTGGCTGCGTACCGAGGCCTTGCGGCGTCTCGCCGCCCGACATGGTCATGATCCCGAGCTCGCCGCGTCGGCGTTTGAGGTTTTTATCGAGGCGCGCCATGAGGTCGAGTTCTACCCCGAGGTCATCGACGCCTTGCCACAACTCGGTCGACGGTTTCGACTGGCGACGTTCTCGAACGGTAATGCCTGCGTGCATCGCATCGGCATCGGTCACCACTTCGAGGTCACCCTCAATGCCGAGGCCGTGGGCTGCGCCAAGCCGCAGCCCGAGGCCTTTTTTGCCGTGACCGAACGCCTGGGTATCACCCCTTCCGAGATGCTCTACGTCGGCGATCACCCCGACAACGATGTGCGCGGGGCTGCGGCGGCGGGCTGTCGCACCGCTTGGGTCAACCGCCCCCGCTCGCCGTGGCTACCGCAGTTTGGTCCGCCCCCCGACCTTGAGGTGCCGGATCTCGCCGTGTTGGTGCAGCGGCTCGGGTGACTTTGCCGAAATAATCTGCCGCAATACGGGGTAATTTGCCCATAAAGCACAATGGGTTAGGTCGCAGAGGCGGCTCGATAATCGACCGACATGGCTCCGCCTAACCAAAAGCCGTACACTTTCGCTTTAGTGGCCGTACGGCAGCCCGTCATGCGTTCGTCAACATCAAAACTCACCGTTCGACTGCCCACCCGCAGTCTGGAGACCGCCAAGCGCTACGCCAAGGAACACGGGTTGACCGTGACCGAGGTCATCGACCGCTATTTGCGCGCGCTCCGCGAGGTCGGCACCGAACCCGGTGAAGAGGTGCGATCAATCACCGGCTTGATCCCTGCCGACCTCGACGCTGCAGCGGAGTACCGCCGCTTCCTAAGCCAGAAGCACAGCCGTTGATTTTATTGGATCTCAATGTGGTGCTCGATGTCCTGCAGGCGCGGGAGCCGCACTATCGTGCCTCCGCAACCGTACTGGAGCGCGTCATGCAGCGTCGGGTCGAGGCCGTCATGGCGGGCCATGCGCTGACGACCGTCCATTACCTCGTAGCAAGACATCGTGACCTGAAGGCTGCTCAGGATGCGGTGGACTTGCTGTTGAGGCACTTCGCAATCGCTTCGGTCGGTCGCGAACAGCTACTGCGAGCGCGCAATCTCGGTTGGCTCGATTTCGAAGATGCGGTGGTTGCCGCGGCTGCCGAGTCAGCGGGATGCAGTCACATCGTGTCGCGGAACATCAGAGATTTTGCAGACTCGCCTGTGAGGGCGGTGACACCCGAAGAGTATCTTTTGAGTATCGCTCCCGGGTAAGAAACCAAATCGCCCAGATTGCGCCGCCCTTGATGAACACCTCGCCGAGGTTGTCGAGACGATGGCGGTTGAGCGCGGGCACGGCTGCGGTGAGCAGCATCACGATGCCGCCGATGGCCATCCAGGGAAACCCCTGACGTACCCAGAGCGCGATCCCGGTACCGATGACCACGAAACAGGTGACGACGGGGGCGATCGGGAACTCGCCGGCGACCAACGCCTGATCGGGGCTGCAGCGGTTCGCCTCGGTGACTGAGCCGCTGTAGCGGATCAGGTCGAATTCGCAGACGGGGTAGATCTCTTTGGTCCAGAAGAGCGGCAGATCGTGCAGGACGAGCGCCGTGGCCAGCAGGCAAAAACCACCCATGACCCAACGGGAGCGGGCGAACTCGAACCCGGCGAGTCGCAGGATCGAGCCGCTGGCGATGATCAGCCAGCAGCCCGACAGCCAATGCGCCCAGAACGCGGGCCAGGTGAGGGTGTAGAGGAAATCGCCGAAGCCGATGACGATTCCGGCGGCGACCCGCAGGTTGTCCCAGATCAGGAAGAACTGCGGGAAGAGGATGACGGCGGCTGCATTGGCGCCGGTATCGAGATACACCCTCACCAACCAGACGAAGAGGGCGATCTGCGCCAGGCCGAAGCCGAGGAACATCAGGCTGTACATGCCACCACAATCTTGCCGATCGCTTCGCGCCGCAACAATTTTTTGAGGGCCTCTCCACCCTGCGGCAAAGAAAAGCGGGCAGAAATCTTTGGATGGATCTTGTCTGCGGCGTAGAGTTCGAGGAGTTTGCGCAGATTGGCGGCGTCCTGCTCGGGATCGTTGGCCTTGGCGCCACCCCAGAACACCCCGCGGATGTCGCAACCCTTGAGCAGGGGCAGGTTCAGCGGAATCTTCGGGATTCCCGCCGGAAAACCGATCACGAGATAGCGACCCTTCCAGGCCACTGCGCGCAGCGCCGGTTCGGCGTAATCGCCGCCGACCGGGTCATAGATCACATCGGCCCCGCGGGGGCCGCAGGCTTCCTTGAATTGGGCAGCCAGCGCCTTGGGATCGATCGAGCCGGTCGGGTAGATCAGCGTTTGGTCCGCCCCGTACTCCCGGGCGACGGCCGCCTTGGCCTCGCTCGAGACCGCCGCGATGACGCGGGCCCCCAAGGCCTTGCCGAGCTCCACGGCGGCGAGGCCCACGCCGCCCGCTGCGCCGAGCACCAGCAGGGTCTCGCCCGCCTGCAATTGTCCGCGATCGACCAGCGCGTGGTACGAGGTGACGTAGGTGAAGAGCAAACCGGCTGCGACATCGAAGGGCATGGTATCGGGTATGAGCAGGCATTCTTTGGCGTTGGTCACCGCCTTTTCGGCGAGCCCGCCATGGCTGAGCGCGGCGATGACGCGATCGCCAAGCTTGAGGTTCGTGACGCCCTCGCCGAGCGCATCGATCACGCCCGAAGTTTCGAAGCCCGGCGCGAAGGGGCGCGGCGGCCGGAATTGATATCTGTCCTCGATGACGAGCACGTCGGGGTAGTTGATGCCGCAGTAACGCAGCGCGATGCGGACCTGACCGGGACCGGGGGTCGGTTCCGGAACATCGCGCAGGACGAGGCTGTCGGGACCACCGGGGGTTTCGCTGAGCAGGGCTTTCATTGCAGGGTTCTCACGTCAGGTCGTGGGCTTCTCGGTGCTGCGCGCGCAGCAGACCGACCACGGTTTTGGAGTCGTCGATATCGCCTTCGATACAGCGACGTACCGCCTCATCAAGCGGCATCCAGTGTACCTCGAACACTTCGGCAGCCTCCCGGGCACTCGGTACGGCGTGCAGCCCGGTCGCCAAAAAGAGGTGGATTCTTTCGGTGAAGACCCCGGGTGAACTGACCGAGACGCCAAGCGGTGAGAGGCGATCTGCGGCCACCCCGGCTTCTTCGGCGAGTTCGCGGCGCGCGGTCTCGAGCGGCGGCTCGCCGGGTTCGAGGCGTCCGGCAGGCAGTTCCCAGATATAGCCGCCGACGGCATGACGATACTGGCGCAGCAGGCAAACCCGCTGCTGTGCATCGAGTGCGACCACCGCCGCGCCGCCCGGGTGGTGCAGGATCTCGAGATCGGCGCGATGGCCGTTCGGCAACTCAACCGTATCGACGCTGAGACGCGTCACCCGGCCACGAAACACTTCGCGGGAAGCGATCAACATCAATGAAATCCTCCGGCTGGATCAGCCGTCAGCGGGCTTGGGCGAGGTATTGCTCGTTCGGCATCATGTCGGTGGCTGCGGCCACGCGATTGGTCATGTTGAAGAACGCGGTCACGGCCACGATGTCCCAGATCTCGCGGTCCTTGAACCCTGCGCGACGCAAGGCTTTGCGCTCGGTTTCGCCCGTCTCGGCCGGAGCGACCGTGAGCCGATGTGCGTAGTCGAGCATCGCGCGCTGCTTTTTGCTGACCTTGGCGACGCGATAATTCATCGCCAAAGTTTCGCCGAGCGAGGGATCACCGGACATTTCGCGCAGCGCGTGACCGTGTGCCGTCAG
>JBILGD010000151.1:0-5042 GCA_044351225.1 Steroidobacteraceae bacterium | reverse complement strand
TCGCCCACGAGGTGCTCAATGCCAAGCAGCATGAGCGCGAAGCGCATGTGGTGGCGCAGGCAGGGCGCCCCGGAGCGGTGACCATCGCCACCAACATGGCCGGCCGCGGTACCGACATCGTGCTCGGCGGCAATCTCGAGTCCGAACTGAACGCCCTGCCCGCCGAGGCAACCGACGCAGATCGCGAGCGCGTTCGCGCCGAATGGCGCGCGCGCCACGAGCAAGTGCTGGCCGCTGGCGGTCTGCATATCATCGGCACCGAGCGTCACGAGTCGCGGCGCATCGACAATCAGCTGCGCGGTCGCTCGGGTCGTCAGGGTGATCCCGGCTCCTCGCGCTTCTATCTGTCGATGGAAGACAACCTGATGCGCATCTTCGGCGACCCGAACTTCACCAAGCGACTGCTTTCGGTCGCGGGCATGAAGGAAGGCGAGGTGATCGAGAGCCGCATGCTGAGCAAGCGCATCGAGGCCGCGCAGCGCAAGGTGGAGTCGCACAACTTCGACATCCGCAAGCAGCTGCTGCTGTTTGACGACGTCGCCAACGATCAGCGCAAGGTCATCTATCAGCAGCGCACCGAGATCATGGGTGCAACGCAACTCAGCGATGCGATTCGCGGCATTCAGGCCGATGTGCTCGGCCGGGTACTCGATGAGCATCTGCCGCGTAATGTGCCGCACGAGGATTGGGATCTCGATGGCCTGCGCGATGCCATTCGCAAAGATTTCAATGCCGATATCGACCCGCGTGGCTGGTTGGCAGCCGAACCAGAGATGGATGAACCGTCACTTCGGGCGCGCGTGATCGATGCGGTCGAGGCGAACTACCGCGCGAAGTCCGAGCGCTACGGGCCAGAGCTCATGCAGCACCTCGAAAAGGACATCATGCTGCGCACGCTCGATCAGCATTGGCGTGAGCATCTGGCGGCAATGGATTACCTGCGACAGGGCATCCATCTGCGCAGCTATGCACAGAAGGACTATCGCTACGAGTATCGTCGCGAGGCCTACGAACTTTTCGGCAGTCTGCTCGAGCGGGTCAAATTCGACACCGCATCGGTGCTCGCCCGCGTCGAGGTGCGCAGCGATGCCGAACTGCAACGCGAAGAAGAGGAGCGCCAGCGGCGCTTGCTCGCGGCCTTGCAGCTGCAGCATGCCGAGGCGCAATCGGCACTCGGCGGCCCGCCGCCCGAATCCGCAGAGCCTGTGCCCGCCGAGGCTCGGCAGGCGCCGGTGGTGCGAGCAGATCGCAAGGTCGGTCGTAACGAGCCGTGTCCCTGCGGTTCGGGTCGCAAGTACAAGCAGTGCCACGGGGCGCTTGAGGCCTGAGCCCCATCGTTCCGCCCGAGCGCATTCGAGTGGTTGCCGCCGCGCTGGTCGATGCGGCGGGGCGAGTGCTGATTGCCGAGCGTCCCGCAGGCAAACCGCTGGCAGGGCGTTGGGAGTTTCCGGGCGGCAAACTCGCTGCGGGCGAAACTCGCGAGGCCGCCTTGCAGCGCGAGTTGCAAGAAGAGCTCGGCATCGAGGTGCGCGAGGCCGAGTTCGTCCTCGAGCTCGTCCATGCCTACCCGGATCGCGAGGTCGAACTCGCTTTTCATGTGGTGACCGATTTTTTTGGAGAACCGCAGTCGCTCGATGGGCAAGCGCTGCGTTGGGTGCCGGTCGATCAACTGCAGCGCGAGGATATCCTCGAAGCCGACCTGCCCTTTATCGAGGCTTTGCAGAGCCGTCTTGGCGGCGCAGGATGAGAGCATGCACGAACCGTCCTTGTTGAGCACGATACCCACCGGCGAGCGCATCGAAGTGCGCAATCCGCGCAGTGGCGAGATCGATTACGCCTTCAATGCGCCGAGCGAGACCGAGCTCGCCGTGCGGCTTGGCGCGTTGCGCAGCGCGCAACAGCGCTGGTGCGCGCGCAGCCTCGAGGAGCGCATCGCGATCCTGCAGCGCTGGCGCAGCGAGTGGGTGGCGCGACAAGCTGAAATCACCGCGGCGCTCGCGCACGACACAGGACGCTTCCTGATCGCCACGAGCGAGGTCGCCTCGGTCATCGGCATGATCGATCGCTGGTGCGCGCTCGTGCCCTCGCTCGCGATCGAAGACGAGCAACGTTCGACGACCCTGCCGAACATCTCCTACCGTTCGCAGTACGTACCGTATTCTTTGGTCGGCATCATCAGTCCATGGAACTTCCCGGTGTCGCTGTGCTTCATCGATGCCGTGCCAGCGCTGCTCGCGGGTGCTGCGGTGTTCGTCAAGCCAAGTGAAGTGACGCCACGTTTCGTGGTGCCGGCGATGCGTTCGATCGAGGCCGTACCGGAGCTCGCCGAGGTATTTCACATCCAGCCGGGCGGGCGCGCCACCGGCGAGCAACTCGTGGCCGGCGTCGATGTCATCTGTTTCACGGGCAGTGTGGCGACCGGACGTGCGGTCGCCGCCAATGCCGCCCACCACTTCATCCCTGCTTTTCTAGAACTCGGTGGCAACGATCCGCTCATCGTCACGTCGACGGCCGATCTCGAGCGGGCGACCGATGTGGCCTTGCGCGCCACCTGTCTTGCGACGGGACAAGCCTGTCAGAGTCTCGAGCGCATCTACGTCGATCGATCCATTTACGCGCCCTTCGTCGCGCGGCTGGTCGAGAAGGCGAGTGTCATCGAACCCAATTGGCCAGATATCCATCGCGGCACCATCGGGCCGTTTATCTTTGCAAGACAGGCCGAGGTCGTTGCCGAACAAATCGGCGATGCGATCGCCAAGGGTGCACGCGTACTCTGCGGCGGACAGATCGAGGATCACGGCGGCAAGTGGTTGCGACCCACCGTGCTGGTCGATGTCTCGCACGACATGAAAATCATGACCGAGGAGACCTTCGGTCCAGTGATCCCGGTCATGCCCTTTGATACCGTGGAACAGGCAATCGAACTTGCCAACGAAGGCGTGTATGGGCTCTCCGCCGGCGTCATTGCGGGCACACTCGAAGAGGCCGAGGCGATCGGTCGACGCATCGATGCAGGGGGCATCAGTCTCAACGATGGTTCGCTCACCGCCATGTGCCACGAGATGGAAAAACACTCGTTCAAGCTTTCGGGGCTGGGGGGCTCGCGGATGGGCGCGGCAGGCTACACGCGCTTCTTTCGCCGCAAGGTTTTGATCCGTCAGCATGGTCAACCGGCTACCATGGCGAACATCGCCGAATCGAATCTCAGCAAAGGAACTTCCGCATGAGCAATCAAGACATGGGCTTGCCCGAAATCAAGATCGACGCCACTGCGCTGTATCGTGAAGAGGTATTCACTGACCGGCGCGCCGGCACGCTGCGCCGCATGTCGCCGGTGCTGCCCGACGGCTCGCCCGATGCGGCACGGCCCATTCTTTGGCTCGGTCAGACGCAGCTCATGACGCCGGGTGGTGTGCTGCCGCTCGGCTTCGAAATCGAAGCCAAAGATCTTGCCGAGGCGGTCGAGAAGTTTCCGACTGCCGTGCAGCAGGCACTCGAGGACGCGATCGAAGAAGCCCAGCAGATGCGTCGCGAGGCAGCCTCGCGCATCGTGGTGCCCGAAGCGGGCGCCGCGCTCGGTCAGTCGCTCGGCGGCAAGATCAAGCTGCCCTGAGCCGCTTACGCGATCTCGGCCACCTGCCGATAGACCTCGGCGAATTCGGCGGGCGATTTCACGCAAACCGCGAGGTCTTTCAGCAGACCATCGTGCAAATCGTAGATCCACCCATGGATCTCGAGCGCCTTGCCGCGATCCCAGGCGCTTTGCACGATGGTGGTTTGACCCACGTTTAGCACCTGCTCGATCACGTTGAGCTCGCAGAGACGGTGCAGCCGACTTGCCTCGTCGGGCAATTCGGCGAGGCGCGCGTGGTGCTTTTTCATCACGTCCTGCACATGGCGCAGCCAGTTGTCGATCAGGCCGAGCCGCGCATTGCGCAGCGCGGCCTGCACGCCGCCGCAACCATAATGACCACAGACGATGACGTGCTCGACCTCGAGCACGTCGACCGCGTATTGCAGCACCGACAGGCAGTTGAGGTCGGTGTGCACCACGACGTTGGCGACATTGCGATGCACGAAAAGCTCGCCCGGCAGCAGGCCAACGATTTCATTGGCAGGCACGCGACTGTCCGCGCAACCGATCCATAGATAATCCGGCGATTGCTGTCCGACCAGCTTCTCGAAGAAGCCAGGATCCTTGGCGGTGATCTCCGTGGACCAATGACGGTTGGCATCAAACAGCGGTTTCAGACTGCGCATGGCGCTCTCCTTGATCGGTATTGCGCAGCTCAGCGTTGCGCGATCGGTTCGCCACCCGGGACGTCGGCGCGCGGTCGATCAGGTCGCAAGCTGCGAGCGAAGAAACGCGTGATCGTGTCGTAAGCATGCGGTCCGGTGCCTGCAAAGCGCAGCAGCGCATGCTTGCTACCGGGATAGGGCATCACCTCGAAAGGCTTGCGCAGATCCTGCAAATTCTTGAAGAGCGCGGTGCTGTGGGTGAAGAGCACATTGTCGTCGGCCATGCCGTGTATCACGAGCAGCGGTCCGGCTAGATTGGCCGCATGCGTCATCACCATCCCGTCGCGATAACCCTCTGGATTGCTCTGCGGCGTTTCCATGTAGCGTTCGGTGTAGTGCGTGTCGTATAGCCGCCAATCGGTGACCGGAGCGCCGGCGACGCCGGCCGTAAAGTGTCCGGGTGCGCGCACCATGCACATCAGCGCCATGTAGCCGCCGTAGCTCCAGCCAAACACGCCGATCCGTGTGCCGTCGACGTAGGGCAGGGTACGCAGGAAGTCCACCCCGCGCACCTGATCCTCGATCTCGATCGAACCCATGCGTCGATGCAAGGCACCCTCGAAGCGGCGGCCGCGAAACCCGGAGCCGCGATTGTCGATGGTGAACACGACATAATCCTGCTGCGCGAGGAATTGCCTAAATAGTCCGCCCCAGGCGCGACGTACCTGCTGCGCACCCGGTCCGCCATAGACCTCGACAATGACCGGATAGCGCTTGCCGGGTTGCAGGCCCGCGGGCTTGGT
>JBILGD010000150.1:0-5045 GCA_044351225.1 Steroidobacteraceae bacterium | reverse complement strand
GATGACCGTGGTCGATGAGGACCCGGGGCCGCAGCGCCTGCATTGGAACGACAGTTGGGCGGGATATCCGGCGGCGCGCCGCCGCCTGCTCGAGTCGGTCGCGGCGAGCGGCTGCTCGAATCCGCTTATGCTCGGCGGCGATATCCACGCCTTCATCGCGGCCGATCAGCGCATCGAACCACAACTTTCCACATCACCGATCATCGCGAGCGAACTCGTCACTACCTCGATCAGCTCAGGCCCCCCGCCACAAAAAGTGATCGATGCCTACAATCGCGGCGATTCGCCGGATGTATTCTTTGCGGACGGCGCGCACCGCGGCTATCTGCGTCTCGAACTCAGCCCCGCTCGACTCGAGGCCGAACTCGTCGGCTACGCCTCGGTCCGGGAGAAGCAGGCGAAGGCGCAGACTCTGGCCCGCTTCGCGCTCGAGGACGGCCGGCGCGGCCTGCAACGGGCTTGAGCTGAAGTACCTCGTCACATTTACCCGAGACCGCGTACCGCTCATGCTGCTGAGTCTTTGAGCAAATCTCGCTCAAGATCTCAGACTCGAAGATAAGCCGTCACCGCGCTAACCCAGTTTTCGGGCTGCTCATCGACGATGTCGTGCGAGCCGCCCTGCAGCTCGGCATAGACAAAGAAATCAGCGCGCAGCGCATGCGCGCGACGCGTCGACTGGTACAGATCTTCGCCGGTATTGGTAAACATCAGGGTCGGCACGGCGAGTCGCTGCAGTACCGATTCGAGATCGGCCGAAATGACCAACGGGAAAGCTTTCCAATTGGTGGCGCCGCGATGCAGAGCCTCGACGGTGTAGCGATGCATGAGGTGAATGTCCGACCACCCTGGAGTCGAACGCAGGCGGTTTTCCCAAGCGATCAACAGATGGGTGCCATCGGGCTTCGGCTCCTTCGGACCGAAGTAGAAGGTCGCAAAATGATCGCGTTCCGCCTTGCCGAGCAAGGGAAAACCGTTGAGCACGAGCTTGTCGACAGCCTCGGGCTGCTTCTCGGCAAAGACAGCGCCGAGCACGGCGCCCGTGTGATGACCGACGATATGCGCACGACTCCAACCCATCGCGGCGAGCGCTGACGGAATGATGCTCGCAAAGTCCTCGAGCGTCGCACCCTCCGGCGCCACATCCGACATGCCGAAGCCCGGCATGTCGGGCGCCAGGACGTCGAAGCCCGCGCTCGCGAGCGTGGGCATTACCGCCTCGAATTGCGTGGATGACAACGGCGACTGGTGCAACAGCAAAAGCGGTGTACCCGCCCGCCCCGCAGCTTCGCGCCCCGCGCAGCGCCGATAGTGGATTTGACCGGTAGGCCCGTCGTAGTAGCCGCGACGGATCCCGGGCTCGTGGTGATCGCCATGGGCGGGTGAGATGGTCATGTCATCAAGTCTATCGGCCAGCGCCTGTCAATCGCCTACAATCGTGAGTCTTTTCCCCTCTGCGAACACGATGTCCACTTCGAACCCGTCTACTCCGATGTCCCGCGTCGTCGTTGCCGCCTCGACCGGCACGGTCTTCGAGTACTACGACTTCTTCCTTTACGGCAGCCTCGTGACCTTCTTCGGTGCGCTGTTTTTCCCGCCGGGCAACGAAACCGCTGCGCTGCTCGCCAGCCTCGCGGCCTTTGGCGCAGGCTTTGCGATCAGGCCACTCGGTGCGCTCGTTTTCGGCCGCCTCGGTGATCGAGTCGGGCGTAAGAAAACCTTTCTCATCACCATCGTGCTGATGGGACTCTCGACGGCACTCGTGGGTCTCATCCCGACCTTTGACGTCATCGGCTGGTGGGCGCCCGCGCTGCTCGTCACCCTGCGCCTTGTGCAGGGACTCGCGCTCGGCGGAGAGTTCGGCGGTGCGGCCATCTACATCGCCGAACACGCACCATCGAACCGACGGGGCTTTCTCACGAGCTGGATCCAGACAACCGGCACCATCGGTCTTGTGCTCTCGCTGCTCGTGATCCTCGGCTGTCGCTATACGCTCGGCGAAGCGGAGTTCCGCGAGTGGGGTTGGCGTATTCCCTTTCTGCTGTCGGTGCTGCTGCTTGCGCTCTCGGTGTATATCCGTAGCCGCATCAGCGAATCCCCGCTCTTCGAGCAGCTGAAGCGCGACGGCGGTCTTGCGAAATCACCCATTCGCGAAACCCTGTTTGCACCCGAGCACCGGCGGCGCATGGCCGCAGCGCTCGTGGTCGCCGCAGCAATGGCTCTCAGTTGGTACACCGCGCAGTTTTATTCGCTGGTGTTCCTGCAAACCGCACTGCTGATCGACAACGCCACAGCCTCGACCCTGATCGTGATTGCACTGCTGCTTGGCATGGCTGCGTTTGTGGGCGCCGGCGCCCTCGCCGACCGCATCGGCCGGCGCCCGGTGATGCTCGCCGGCATGTTGTTGACGGCGATCGTGATCATGCCCGCCTACTCCGGGCTGCTTGCTGTGGGGAACCCAGCACTGGCGCAGGCGCAGTCGGTGGCGCCGGTGACCGTGTATGCGCCGCCCACGCAGTTCGATCCCTTCGCGAGCCCGAGCGAGCTGGATGAGGCGACTCGCGCCCGCGATTACCTGGCCAAACGCGGTATCTCGTACACCAACGCGTCGCTCCGCTCGGCCAATGAGCCGCTCGTTATCACGGTCGCCGAGGTCGAGCTCGTGGGTTTCGATCGCGATGCCTTGACGCAAACGCTCGCCGCAGCGGGCTATCCCGAAACATCGGCGGTACGTGCGATCGAAGGCTTGAGCGACTTCGATACGACGCACTTTTCTTTGATCGGTCTTATTTTATTGATGATCCTCGGTGCGGGACTCACCTGCGGTCCCGGCGCCGGCTGGCTCGCCGAGATTTTTCCGACTCGCATTCGTTATACCGCCCTATCCGTCCCCTATCACCTCACAAGCGCGTGGTTCGGCGGTTTCATGCCCCTCACCGCCGCGTGGCTCGTGGCGCGATCGGGTGATGTGCTTGCGGGCCTCTGGTATCCGGTCGCAGTGATGGGCTCGGCCTTCGTTCTTGCGCTGTGGCTCGTGCCGGAGACCAAGGATCAAGAACTTTGACAGGTAATCGGCAGTGGGTTCTCGCAGCCCGTCCGGTGGCTGCCGTTCGCGCAAGCGATTTCCGTCTGGTCGAGACGCCCTTGCGCGCCCTCGAGGAGGGCGAGTTTCGTATCGAGGTGCTCTATCTCGGCGTCGCTGCCGTGATGCGCGGCTATATGCTCAACAGCGAGAAGTTCGAGCGACCGCTCGAAATCGGCGATGTCATGCACGGCCGCGGCGTGGGCCGTATCGTCGAGTCGCGCAATAGCGCCTGGCGCGTCGGCGAGATCGTGCACGGCAAGATGGGCTGGCAACAGTACGCGATCGCCGACGGCTCGCCGTACTACCTGATGTACAAGGTCCATCAACGCGTCGCCCCGATCTCCACCGCGCTCGGCGTGCTCGGTCTCACCGGTTTCACCGCCTATCTCGGGCTGGTCGATATCGGTGCCGTCAAAGCCGGTGATCGAGTGCTGGTCTCGGGTGCTGCGGGCGGCGTCGGCTCCAATGTCGGGCAGATCGCCCGCAATCTCGGCGCCGAGGCGGTGGGCATCGCGGGCTCGGCAGAGAAATGCATGCTGCTCACGCAGCAGCTCAGCTACAGAGCCGCCATCAACTATCGCGAAGAGTCGACCGAGCGTCGGATCGGCGAGTTGCTGCCCGAAGGCTTGGACGTTTTTTTCGATAACGTCGGCGGCGAGATCCTCGATGCTGGCCTCGCTCACCTGCGACGTCACGCGCGCGTGGTGCTCTGCGGTGCGATCTCGCAGTACATCGACGGCGTCGAGCGCCCCTATGCACTACGCAACACGTTCTCGATTTTCAAAAAAATGGCACGGATGGAAGCGTTCTTCATCTACGAAATGGCCGAACACTTCGCGCGCGCCGAGGCGCAACTCGCCGACTGGATTGCTGCCGACAAGTTGCATTATCAGGAAGACATTCTCGAGGGAATCGAGAACATGCCGAGCGCACTGATCCGACTCTTCGCGGGTCGTAACGTCGGCAAGCAACTCGTGCGTCTCGTACCGGGGGTCCGCTGATTCATTGCGGGTTTCTCCCGTCCCGCCACGACACACCCGCAGCAAAGAAAAAGGCCCGGAGAAACTCCGGGCCTTCTTCGATTCGACTGCAGTCTGGACGACTGTGAGGCCGATCGCTTACCAGCGACCGCCACCACCACCGCCGCCGCCACCGCCACCGCCGCGATAGCCACCGCCACCGCCGCCGCCACCGCCGCGATAGCCACCGCCACCGCCGCCCGGACGGCCGCCACCGCCACCCGTGCGCGGACGATCCTGCGCTTCGTTGACGCGCAGCGGACGACCACCCATGGAATAGCCGTTCAGCGACTGAATCGCGCGCGCCGCATCATCCTGCGACATTTCGACGAAGCCGAAACCGCGAGGACGCCCGGTGTCGCGATCGACCGGCAGCGATACCGACTCGACGTTGCCGTGCTGCGAGAACAGGGTACGGACCGCCGCCTCGTCTGCAGAAAAAGGCAGGTTGCCTACGTAAATTTTCGCCATCTCTGGAAACACTCTCTAACTAACTGACTACAAACGGCTGCGACCGAATTGTCTTGCGACATCGACGGCTCGCGGCCACCTGATCGATGTCGATTCGGCAATGCAGACCGGCGTAAGGACGCCCAGAGATGCAGACAGAAGGGCAACGATCACCTTCGAGTCTAACACCAACGTGTTACCGCAACACAGCTTTTTGTTGGTTATAGTTCTCGCCCCCGATAAAGCCGCGTTTTGTTGCAAGATCGCAACTTTTGCCGCTTGCAGGAGCCCCGCACTTGGTCGCCCCCACCGCTGCCCCACCCCACCGCGACGCCGGATCCTCCGGCCCGGGTCGTTTCCTGCCCGGTCTCGCGCTCGCGGCTGCCGTGGCCGCGGCCGCCTTCGCGCTGCGAGCTCTGCCATGGCCACTGATCGCCAGCGTCAGCCCCTTGATGCTTGCCATCCTGATCGGGATGGCCGTGCGCAACCTGCTC
>JBILGD010000058.1:0-15447 GCA_044351225.1 Steroidobacteraceae bacterium | reverse complement strand
CGCTCGGTCGGCACGCTGCTCGCCAGCGACGATGGCAAGCGACTACTCGCGATCGCCGACAATATCGGTCAGACCGCGCTCTTCGAAATCGATCCGGCGACCGGCCGGCGCAGCACGCTAGTGGGCGAAGGACAGGTGCAGGGGGCCTCAGCAGGCCCGCGTGGCGTCGTGGTGTCCTGGGCTTCGCTCGGCTCGCCGCCTGATCTCTACCTCGTGGCGCCAAAACGCGGCGGCGCTGCGGCGCGCGAGCGGCTCACCAGTGTCAATGGCGCGGTGCTCGCCGAGCGCGAGTTCGCGGCGTTCGAGCAGTTCTCTTTTGCGGGTGCCGACGACCAACAGGTCTACGGCTACGTGATGAAGCCGCACGGCTGGAAGACAGGCCAAAAGTATCCCATCGCTTTCATCGTGCATGGCGGCCCGCAGGTCAGTTTCGCCAATCATTGGTCCTGGCGCTGGAATGCGCAGGTCTATGCAGGCGCCGGCTATGGCGTCGTATTCATCGATTTTCATGGCTCGCCGGGCTATGGCCAAGCGTTCACGGACTCGATCAGCCAGGACTGGGGCGGCAAGCCGCTCATCGATCTGCAAAAAGGTCTCGAGGCCGCGCTCGCCCGCTACGACTGGCTCGATGGTTCACGGGCCTGTTCGCTCGGCGCTTCCTACGGTGGCTTCATGCAGAACTGGATCGCCGGCAACTGGTCCGACCGCTTCAAGTGCATCGTCAACCATGCCGGTATCTTTGACCAGCGGACCATGTACTACACCACCGAAGAACTCTGGTTCACCGAGTGGGAGAACGGCGGACCGTATTATCTCACCCCGCAGATCCACGAAAAATTCAATCCGGCCGATCATGTGACGAAGTGGAAAACGCCGATGTTGGTGACCCACGGCGCCCTTGATTACCGCGTTCCCTACTCGCAGGGTCTCGCCACTTTCACGGCCTTGCAGCGCCAGGGTATCCCAAGCCGCCTCGTGTTCTTCCCGGACGAGAACCATTGGATACTGAAGCCCGCCAACAATATGCAATGGCATGACGAGGTGCTCGGCTGGCTGGAGAAGCACCTGAAGTAAGACCGAATTTTTTGGATTGGGGCTGTCGGCCGCGATGCGGCAGCCCCTAGGCATACCCCGCACGCCACTCGGCCTTGTAGGCAAGGCCGAGCATGAGGAGGCGCTGGAGCAGGTCCTGATAGCCGATCCCTGCGCTCAGCGCTGATTGCGAAAAATCTTCAGCCTCGGCGAGACAGGGATTCGCGTTTGCTTCGAGCACGAACACCGACCCGTCCTCGCGCACGCGGAAGTCCATGCGTGCGTAGCCCGAAAGCCCAAGACAGCGATAGATACGTCGCGACAGTCGATCGAGTGTCGCCTCGACCGCAGGCGGCAGGTCGAGCGCCGCAGCGCGCAAAATGCCGTGGCGGCTTTGATACTTGCGGTCCCACTTCACCTTGCGCGTGGCGATAGTGCTTTGCGACTCGCCCATCGTGCCGAACTGAAGTTCCCACACCGGCAGGCGCGTCAAGCGCTCGTTGCCGAGCACGCCCACGTACAACTCGCGCCCGGCGATGTATTCCTCGACCAACGCGTCTGTCCCGACTTGTTCGTGGATGAAGGCAACGCGATCACGCAGCGCCTCGGGCGTGTCGACCACGGAGGCCTGAGAGATGCCGAGCGAGGCGTCTTCGGTCGCTGATTTGACAAACAACGGATAACGCATGCGCTTGGGTGCAGCAAACTTCAACCCCTTGCGCAGCAGCGCAAACTGCGGCGTCGGGATGCGGTGATAGGAGAGAAGCTGCTTGGCCAGCGGCTTGTCACGCGAGAGCAGCAAACCGCGCGGATTACAGCCCGTGTAAGGTTGCCGCATCAGTTCGAGATAGGCCACGACATGCTGATCGTAGGTCACGATGCCATTGAATTCTTCGAGCAGGTTGAAAACGATGTCTGGTTTCCAGTCGGTGATCGCGGTGCGCAGGCCCGTCAGGCTGTCGAGCACGCCCTGCACCTGTACCTCGTGGCCTGCGAGTCGCAACGTACGAATGACGTCGTACTCGGTGCGAAATTCGTCGAGCTGCTGATCGCTCAAACCCTCGACACTCTGCGGTGGCACAAGGCTCTCGTGAACCACCACCAGGATCTTCAACTGCTTCATAACGTGAACTGCAAACTTCCTTCTCGACGTGCTGCCCGCACCACGCGGCACAGCATCGCGAGCGCCGCATCGCGTCGCTCGGCAGCCGTGCCGTGCAACCAGAGGCGTCGCTCGCGACAACGCTCGATCGCCAACTGCAACAACTGCTCCGCACCATACCGATCAATGGCATCGTTTGCCATCGCATGACGAATGAGTGCAGGGCGAAACGTGTTCAGACAGACTTCGGCGCGTCGGCTAGGGCCTAGCGGCCTGCGTACTGCGAAGCGACCACACAATGCCTTGTCGATCAATGAGAAATCGCAGTGCGCGCGTCGCTGCAACGAGCGCCGATAATATTCGCGCAAACTCAGATCGTTGGCGGCCACCGGATCGATGCGATGCGCGGATCGGACCGGGGGCGGATGGCCGCGCACGCCCTGCATCAGTTTGTCCATCGCCTCGAGCTTCGCCAGGGCCGGTGTTGCGGCATAACGAACCCGCCAGTTCGAGCGCGGCGCCAGCCAGACGGCGAACGTTTCGGCGAAATCTTCGGCTGGGTGAGACTGGGCATACCAGCTATCGAGATGCTGCACGAAGGCGCGGCTTGCGGGCATCACGCGATAACGATCCGGGTAGGGTGCGGTCGGTGGACCGAAAGTCTCACGCCATAACTTTCGACGGCGCAAGCGATACGCCGTGTCGATCGCGTGGCCGGCCTCGTGGCGCAAGATGCGCAACAACCCGCTCGCATTGCCGCCCTCGACGCCGCGCGACATGCGCCGCTCGAGTCTTTCGAGCCGCGGATGCGCGAGATAAAACGGAATCGCGATGCCCGGAATACCATCGGGCGAGAACCACTCGTCCGAGTACCACACATGCGGTTGCAAAAGAATGCCGCGCGCATCGAGTTCGCAGCGCAACTGCCGCAAGGCCCGACGCAGTGGCGCGCGCCGCGGGCGACCGAGACGCAACTCGCGAAAGCGCAACTTGAGGAGTTGCGCGTCAGTGTAGCGAGCCCAGATGGGCGTCTTGCGGCGCATTCACTCCTCCGCTTCGAATCGGACCAGAACCTCCGCAAGCAGGGCATCGGCGAGCTCGACGATGGCATCACGTTGCGTGAGACGATCAAGCCATGATGCCGGAATCGACTCGACACCGAACAGGGCACCGGCGAGCTGACCGGTCGCTGCCGCACGTACATCGGCGTCACCGCCCTCGTTGACCGCGCGCAGCACGGCGTCTTTCCAGCTTTGAGCACCATTCACGGCGGCGCGCACTTCATCGAGCATGCGGCTTGCGGCCGAGGTCTCGCGCGGGCCGCCGGCCGAAAACACATCGACAGGCAGCAGGTTCGCAGGGCTCGTCCCGCGCAGCGCACGCAGCATGAGCTGAGCAAATTCCGCGGTGGCCGACCAGGTTGCCGGGTCATGGGTCGTGACCCCCGCCATGCGCGTCACATCCTGCAGCAGAGCGGGCTCATCCGCGTAATGCCAGAGCGCAAGCGGCGCCACTCGCGACAACACCTCGGCGCCATCGGCGATCGACGATGAGGGGGCCCCATCGGCCAACGCCCGACTCACGCTCGCGGAGATGCCGAGACACTCACCCGTGGCTGCACCCTCGCCCTCGCGCTGCCAGCGTCGATAACGTTCGCGCTGATCGAGGGGATCGCAGCCGCCTTGCGCGAGCAGACTACGCGCAAGATGCAAGGTGAGCGCCGTATCGTCAGCCCACGCCCCAGGCGGCAGATCGAAGGGGCCGCCACCAAGCAAATCTTTGATTGGTGCGAAAGCTCCGCGACGCAGGAACTGTGCGGGCGCAGCGAGTGACTCGCCGAGCGCAAGTCCCAGCAGCGCACCGCGGAATCGACTGCGCAGCCGCGCCACCACGGCCAGTTGATCAGCCGGAAACTCGTCGTTCCAATAAATATCAGACGCCTGAGACATCCGCTTTCAGATGCACGAAGTCGAATAATCTCGGGTCAGCAAGGTGCCCCGCCTCGACCTGACAGATGGCCGAGAAGATCGATTCGGTACGCCCCGGCCAGGTCTTTTCCCAATCCTGGAGCATCTGCTTGATCATGCGTCGCTGGGCGTTTTCCTGCGAGCCGCAGAGCGTGCACGGGATGATCGGAAAAGCCCGTGCGCGGGCATAACGTTCGATCTCGCGCTCGGGCACGTAGGCGAGCGGACGGATCACGATGTGCCGGCCGTCCTCGGAGCGCAGCTTGGGCGGCATGGCCTTGAGTCGCCCGCCAAAGAAAAGGTTCAGGAACAAAGTCTCGACGATGTCATCCCGGTGATGACCCAGCGCCACCTTGGTCACACCGTTCTCGCTCGCCCACCGATACAGCGCGCCGCGGCGTAACCGCGAGCAGAGACCACACATCGTCTTGCCCTCGGGAATGACCCGCTTGACCACCGAGTAGGTGTCCTGTTCGATGACATGAAACGGCACGCCGAGCGCCGTGAGGTAATCGGGCAATACATGCTCGGGGAACCCGGGCTGTTTTTGATCGAGGTTGACCGCCACGATGTCAAAATCGATCGGCGCGCTGCGCTGCAGCGACAGCAGCAGATCGAGCATCGTGTAAGAGTCCTTGCCGCCCGAGAGGCAGACCATCACCTTGTCGCCCGCGGCGATCATGGCGTAGTCCTCGATCGCCTTGCCGACGAGGCCACGCAGGTGTGCCTGTAGCTTGCGGAAAGTGCCCGAAGTCTGGCGAACCGGCATGTCCATCCGAGACTCGCTCAGGCGGCTTGCTGCGCACCCATGACGATGAGACAGAGGCAACTGCCGAAACCGACCAGCCAGGTGAGCGAGCGCAGCGTGGCGAGATCAGCCAGGTAGCAAACGATGTAGGCGATCCGCGATCCGAGGAAAATCGTCGCGATCAGACCGATGGTCGCCCCCTCTACCCCGCCCATGAATGCCGCAGCGAGCCCCGCCACATAGACGATCAGGGCTTCCCAGGAATTGGCCTGGGCAGCATTGGCGCGGGCCTGGCGGCCCGTCCGACGCGCCAGCCATTCGCGAGGATTGGCATTGTCGTAACGATCACCACCGCCGAACTTTGATAGGCCGGCGCAGACGATCGGCAACAGGGCTGTTGCGAGCAGAACCCAGAGTGCAGTGGTCATGGCTAAGCTCCCTTGATGTTGGTGTTGCCCGCGGCATCGAGCGTAGCGCGCTCGCGCCCGGCAAGCTTGTCGATCAGGTCGCTCACATGATGCGGCGAACGGGTGTTGCGCGCCAGCAGGGCGTACAGCGCGGGCACCACATAGAGCGTGAGCGCCAAGGAGAAAATGGTGCCGAAAAACACCGCAGCGCCAATGGCGTGGCGGCTCTCCGCGCCAGCCCCGGTGGCGATCATCAGCGGTACCGCACCGAAGGCCGTACAGAGGCTGGTCATCAGCACCGGTCGCAGACGGATCGCGGCGGCCTCGATGACCGCCTCGACGAACTCGATGCCCCGATCGCGCAGTTGGTTGGCAAACTCGACAATCAAAATGCCGTTCTTGCAGGCGATGCCCACGAGCATGATGCCGCCGATCTGGCTATAAACATTGATCGAGGAGTTGTAGAGCCAGAGCCCCACCAGCGCACCCGAGAGGGCAAGTGGCACTGTCGCCAGGATCACGAGGGGATGCACGAAACTCTCGAACTGTGCAGCGAGCACCAGGTACACGATCAGCAACGCAAAGGCGAACGTCAGCCAGATACGTCCTCCCGCTTGCTTGAACTCGCGTGATTCACCATCGAAGCTCACCTGAACGCCTTCGGGGATTTCTTCGCGGATCACACCCTCGACATAGTTCAGCGCATCGCCGAGCGCATAGCCCGGCGCGAGATTCGCGCTGAGGGTGATCGAACGCAAGCGATCGAAGCGGCGCAGCGAGCTCGGGCCTGCCGTCTCTTCGACGGTAACCAGCGCGGAGAGCGGCACCATCTCGCCGTTGCGATCGGAACGCACGTAAAGATTGCCGAGATCATCGACGGTCGCGCGATTTTCCTCGCGCGCCTGCAGGACCACGTTGTACTCCTCGCCGCCGCGCAGGAAGTTGGTAACGATACGCGAGCCCAGCATCGTCTCGAGCGTGCGCCCGATGTTCTGCAGCGAGACACCGAGATCGGCCGCGCGGTTGCGATCAATACGGATCTGCAATTGCGGCTTGCGTTCCTGATAGTCGGAGTCGAGCCCGATGATCTGCGGATTCTCTTTCTGGATGCGCGCGGTCACCTGATCGCGCCAGGCTGCCAATTGCGCGTAATCGCCGCCGCCCAGCACCACCTGCAGCGGTCGACCCCCGCCACGCACGCCGAGCGATGGCGGCGTGAATACCATGATGCGTACGCCCGTGATTCCTGCGGTGCGCATGCGTACCCGCTGCGCAATCTGCTGCGCGGTATCCTCGCGCTCATCCCACAAAGTCAGCGGTACGAAGACCGTGCCATTGTTGGCGTCGCCCGCGACCCCGAATGCACCGGAGCGAACGATGACGCGCCGCGCATTGCCCGCGCGCACCTCGTCCATGGCGATCTCTTCGACCTGCGCGATATAGCGATCGAGATTGGCCAAGCTCGCGCCCTCGGGCGCACTCACCATGATGGGCATCATCGCGCGATCCTCGGTGGGCGCGAACTCCTGCTGCAGCTTGAGCCAGGAGACCGGCTTGCCGAAGACCGTCAAAGAAACGACCAGCGCAGTGAAGGCGGCAGCCCCAAGGACTACCGCGAGCGGCCGACGCGCCGCCATGGCAGCACGCAGGCTGGCCTCGTATGCGGCCGTCATCGCCTGAAAATTCCGATCGATGGCGTGCGCCAACCGTCCGCGCTGGATGCCGTTCGCGAACAGCTTCGAGGCCATCATTGGTGTCAACGTCAAGGCGACGACCGCCGAGAAGCCGACCGCAGCCGCGACCGTGACGCCGAACTCCCCGAACAACCGACCGAGCGTGCCTTCCATGTAGGAGACGGGCACGAACACCGCCATCAGCACAAGCGTGGTCGCGACCACTGCAAAGCCGATTTCCTGACTGCCACGCAGCGCACCGAGCAGCGCCGGCTCGCCCGCTTCGATACGCCGCGCAACGTTCTCGAGCACCACGATCGCATCGTCGACCACGAGACCGATGGCAAGCACCGCACCGAGCAAGGTCAAAGTATTGATCGAGTAGCCAAGCGCTGCCATCACGAGCGCGGCTGCCAGGATCGACACCGGGATGGTCACGGCCGGGATCAGTGTCGCCCGCAAGGTGCCGAGGAAGGCGAAGATGATCACCAGCACGATCAACAAGGTCTCGAGCAGCACGGTGACGACTTTTTTCATTGACTCCGACACGAACACGGTGAAGTCGAGATTGATGTCGCCCTCGATATCCTTGGGCAGCGTCGGCTGAATCTGCTCGAGCTGTGCACGCACCGCCTTGGACACATCGAGCACATTGGCCTTGGAGGTCGGCACGATACCGACACTCACACCGGGCAGACCATTGGCACGACCGAGCGAACGCTCGTCTTCGGCGGCAAGCCTGACCTCCGCCACTTCGCCAAGCCGCACGAGATAGCCGTCGGCGGCGCGGCCGATGACGAGCAGTCGGAAGTCCTCCTCGGAATCGAGCGAGGTTCGGGTGCGCAACGTGAACTCGCGCTCGATCGACTCGACGCGTCCCGCGGGCAGCTCGAGGTTCTCGCGACGCAAGGCCGCCTCGACATCGCCGACCGTGAGCTGCCGCGCCGCCAGGGCTTCGCGGTCCAGCCAGACCCGCATGGCATAGCGACGACCGCCGCTGACGCGCACGCTGGCCACGCCGGGTATGGCGCCCATGCGATCGATAACGTAGCGATCAAGGTACTCGGTGAGTTCGAGAGAGTTGCGACCCGTGCTCGTGAAGTTGATGTAGAGGATGGGCTCGGCCGCATCATCCACCTTGGTGATTTGCGGTGGGTCAGCCTCGTCGGGCAGACGGGCTGCAACACGCGCCACGCGCTCGCGCACATCGTTCGCGGCGTCGTCGAGATCGCGATCGAGCGAAAATTCGATATTGATGCGCGCGAATTGATCAAGACTCGAGGAGGTCAGTTTCTCGACTCCCTCGATGCCAGCGATTTCGTCCTCGATGACCTGCGTCACTCGCGATTCGATCACGGCCGCATTGGCGCCGCGGTAGAACACGGACACCCCGACGATCGGTCGACTGACATCCGGATACTCACGCACCGACAGCTTGAGGGTTGCCATCACGCCAAGAATCAGCATGAGCAGCGACAGCACGGTCGCAAAGACCGGTCGTCGCACCGAGAGATCAGAGATTTTCATGAGCGCGCGAGATCCCGTACGGGGCCGGTGTCACGCAGCTTGACCGTGCCTTCGACCACAATCCGTTCACCCGCAGCGAGACCCGAGATCACCTCGACGCTGCCCGGTCGGCGCAGGCCGGTACGCACTTCGCGTTTTTCGGCGATGTCGCCCTTGACCACGAACACGTATTGGCGATCCTGATCGGGAACGATCGCTTCCTCGGGAATCACGATTGCCTGGCGCTCGTCACGCAGCAGTTCCACGTTCAGGAACATGCCCGGCTTCAGCAAGCCCTCGGCGTTCGGCAGTTCGGCGCGGACTTGCAGCGAACGACTGGTCGAATCGATGCGCGAATCGATGCTCGCCACCTTGCCGCGAAAGACCCGGCCGGGATAGGCAGTGGAGGACACCGTGACCGGCAAACCCACGCGCAATGCAGTGAGATTATTCTCGGGTACGCCGAAGTCGACCTTGATGATCGAGGTGTCATCGAGCGTGGCGATCACCGTGCCCGGGCTGATGAGTCCGCCGACGCTCACACGACGCAGACCCACGCGACCGCTGAAAGGCGCACGAATGACCGTATCTTCGAGTCGAGCGCGTGCCGCATCGACGCGCGCCGCGTTCGCCGCACGCGTAGCCACGATCTGATCGAACTGTGATTTCGACAAGGCCTGAGTCGGCAATAACTCCTGAGCGCGCTGATACTGACTCTCGCTCTCGGTCAGCGCCGCCGTCGCCGCCGCAAGATCAGCACGCACCTGCGCGCTGTCGAGTTCGACCAGCACTGCGCCGAGGCGTACCCGCTCGCCATCGCGGAAGCGCACGGCCGAGACGATATTGGAGGTCTTGGCCGTAATCTCGACGGCTTCATTGGCGCGCGCCGTGCCCAGCGCCTTGAGCTCGCGCGCGAGCGGCTGCATCGCCACCGCCTGCGACACCACCGGCACCGGCATGCCGCCAGCCCCACCACCCGGCCCAGCCCCCGGGCGACCGGCCGCTCCGCCGCCAGGACGTGCGCCGGATGGCGCACCCGCGCCGCGACCTGCCGCTGCACCGGGTGATCCCATGCCCCCCGGTTGCGCCATCCCTCCTGGAGGACCCATCCCGCCGGGCGGGCCCATGCCTCCCGCAGGCGCTCCGGCATGGCGGGTGGCGTAGATCGCCCAACCGACACTGAGCACTGCAACGATGAGACTGCCGACGACCAGAGGATTTCGCGAAGATGACATGCCGTCATTGTCTCACGGTGGCGTCTTTGACCTGCGGCAAGACGCGTACGCAGCCGGGTGACGGATACCACAGCGTCGCGCTAGCGAGCCATCTCGTCGATTATTTCATTGACGCGGTCGGGCGGTTGTTGCCAAGTCGCCGCGTACCAGCCGATCGTTACCGAAAAGACCAGCAGCACGAGTACGGTGATCAACAGCAGCAGACGACGCAAGAACATCGGCGCGTGCCCTCAACGCAGCGCCAGGCTGCCCCGCTTCTCGAAGGGCACCGTGCGGATCACGCCGCTCGCCAGCGTCACCTCGCCGCGCAGTTCGTAGGGCAGTTCGTCGGGCATGCCACCCGCCTTGCGCGCCCGCTCGACGAGACGCAGCAGGGTTCCGGCCAGATTCGCGGTCACCATCATGTCGAACTCGGCCTGCCCCAATGCCGGCACCACGAAACTGCTGCCCGACAGACCGCGCCCGAGCTCTTCACCGCCGAGCGTGATCGAGTAAGTGATACCGCGCACCCGGAGTTCACGATCATTGGGGTTTTGGACACGCACACGGGCGCGCAGCTGCTGCGCAAACAGATCGCCCTTCACGAGCTCCACGCCCGCGATATCGAGTGTCGGGGCCTGCAGTCGCGGACCGAACGCCGCACAGCCGCCGAGCAGCAAAAGCAGGAGTAAGGTGGCGAGTCGTTGAAAGATCAAGGGGCGAAAGATCACGGGGCTGTTCCGGCAGCGGGGGCGGATCCTGCCGAAGTCTACCCCTGCAGCCGAAGATTCGGGTAGACCTGTCCGTGAACTCCGTCGATGAACTCTGGCGGCAGGCGTGCAAGCGCGGGGTTGCCGCGCGTATCCTCGCGGGATGAACGCATCGCTCCGCCCATCTCCGTTTGCCCTTGTCCTGGCGTTGCTGCTGGCGTTCGCCGGCGTCCTCCCGTCGGCTCCGCTCTTTGCGCAAAGCGAGCCCCCGGCGCTCGATCTCGCGAGCTATCCCCGCAGCAGCCTGCAAATCGTCTCCGCGGGGGGCACGCACGCCTTCGAGGTGTGGATCGCCGACACGCCCGATCGGCAGCGTCAGGGTCTGATGTACGTGCGCGATCTCCCGGCAGGCCAAGGCATGCTGTTCGTCAATGAAACACCCCGGGTCTCGAGCTTCTGGATGAAGAACACCTACATCCCGCTCGACATGCTGTTCATCGATGCCAACGGCCGCATTCTCGAAATCTTTGCCAACACCACACCGTTGTCACTCGAGCCGGTGGGCTCGACCAAACCGGTACGCGCCGTACTCGAGCTTCGCGGCGGCGAAAGCGCGCGTCGTGGTATCCGCGCAGGAGATCGCGTTCGGCACACGACTTTTGGCGGGATGAACGCTCGGTGATCAGAACTACGCTGCGACCAATGACGCTCGCATTCATGATCGCCGCGAGCGCGGCGGGCATGTCGCGCGCCGCGCCTGAGAGCGGGCTGGTCGATCGCCTCGCCGCTTGCCGGATGATCGCCGTGGATGCCCACCGACTCGCCTGCTATGACGAGGTCGCCGGCCGATCGACGGGTGGGCTCGCCGGAGTAGGCGAGCCCGGCGCGAGCTCCGCAACGCTGCGAGTCACGGCACTGACCACGCTCGCTGACGGTCGCTTGGTTTTCGAGCTTGAACCCGCTCAACAGTGGGTCGAGTCCGAGGTACCGCGTCAAAAATTGTTGCTCCGCGTCGGCGATGAAGTCGAACTGCGCCGCGGTGCGCTCGGCGCCTTCTTGTTGGTGACCGAATCGGGACGATCGACGCGCGTGCGTCGCTTGCGTTAAGTGTATGGGTATGGAGGATCCGGCTTTGACTCGCTCTCTCATCATCATCAAGGTAATCGCCGCAGCCGTTCTCGCAGCGACGATTCCGCAGATTTCTGCGGCGCAAACGGCTTCGTCGGCAGCCCCGCCCGCAGGCGATGCGCTCGCCGCAGCAACGACCACCGCGCCGGCCGCTGCCGAGGAGTCTTTGCTGCCGCCGGAAGAGGCGCTGATTTTCGCGCGCAAAAACGGCTATCGCGTAGCGCAAGTGAACGGCGAGACAATGTATTGCCGTCGCGACCGGGTCACCGGATCGCGCGTGCGCAGCGAAGAGCGCTGCTACACCCGCGCGCAAATCACGCGGATCGCAGAGGCTGCGCGTCGACTGCTCGATGATCAGACCAATCGCATGATGCAGCCGCGCGAAGGCGGCTGATCCGCAAAACTAGCGAGCAAAAAAAGAGGCGGGCCCTCGCGGACCCGCCTCTTTTATTTGAGCGCGTGACGTCGGTAACTTAGAACTTCACCGAGACGCCGAGCGTGTAGTAGCGACCGATCACGTCGTACGACTGCGGATACGTGTTGCCGCTGTTCGTCGAGGTCGTGCCGATCGTATTGCCCACCTCGGGCGGCTGCTCGTCGGTCGCGTTCGCGATCGTGAGCGTCGCACGAAGCATGTCGTTGACCTGCCAGGCGGCCGTCAGATCGAAGTAGTTGTAGGCATCGATCTTGGCGTAGGCCGGGAGGAAGTTCGCCGGGTTGCCGGGAGCCGGCTCCTCGACGACCTTGCCGATGTGACGCCAGTTGTAGCTGAAGTCGAAGGCACCGAAGGACCAGGTCGTACGCTGGTTCCAGGTGGTCTCCGGCAGCGGCTGACCGCAAGACGTCGAGTAGTAGCCAAGGCAGTTACGGTTCAGCGAGTTCGGGGTCGCCTGGAACTTCCAGGTGTCCGCGAAGTTTGCCGAGAGACCGATCGACAGCGTGCCCCACTTCGAATCCATGCCGAGATTCTCGAGCGGGAAGCTGTAGTTCGCACCGAGGTCATAGCCCTTCACCTCGAACTTGCCGAGGTTGGAGATCGGCGTGACCACGCCCGGCGAGTCGACGCCGTTGAAGGTACCGGTGAACGGGCTACGCAGCACGAGCGCGCAAGCGGAGTTGAAGGTCAACCCCGGATTACGCGAGGCGAGATAGCAGTCGTTCAGGATGTCCTGCGCCGAGGGGCTCGACACCGCCTTCTCGAGATCGATCTGGTAGTAGTCGAAGGTCACCTGCAGGCCGTTGATGGCAGCCGGCGTCCAGACGAAGCCCACCGTGGTGGTGTCCGCTTCTTCCGGGCCAATGGCCGGGTTGCCGCCGCTGCGCACATTGATCTGGCCCGCCGAAGGATTCGGCAGGCTGCCAATGAACGCCGTCGGGACGCCGGTCAGACGGCAGAGGTTCGACAGCGTACCGGCCGAATTGGCCTGGCCCGCGTTGATCGCCGTGCCACCGCAAGGATCGACGGCGAGGTTAGCCAGACCCGAAACCAGCGGCGCGAACAGCTCGTTGACGTTCGGCGCGCGGGTGGCGCGCTGGAACATCGAGCGCAGACGCAGCGTTTCGACCGGCGCCCACTCGAGACCGACCTTGTACGACTCGTAGCTCTGCGAGCTCGCCACCGTGAACTCGGTGTGACGGTAGCCCGCCTCAAGACCGAGCGAGTGCACGAGCGGCGCGTCGCTGATCAGCGGCACCAGCGCTTCGATGTAGGCTTCCTTCAGGTCGAAGGAGCCGCTGCGATCCGGCAGCGGCGCGCCCGTACCGAGCACCTCGCCCTGAATCTGCGAAGCACTGTCCGACTTGTTGCCGGCCGTTACTTCGCGATACTCGACACCGACCGCAACGCCGATCGGCGACTCGGCGAACGGGCTCTTGAAGCCGCCGAGATCACCCGACACCGAGGCGCTGAACACATCCTGCTGCACGCTCTGCGTGAGCAGCGCATCGAGGTTGATGAACTTCACCATCGCGGGGGTGATTGAGCCCTCTGGACCGAACAGGTTCAGCGGGACGCAGCCGTTGGCCGGGCTGATGCAGGTGGTGGTGTTCACGGCGCGAAGGGCCTGCTGGACCTTCGAGAGCGAACCCCAGTTGCCGCGCGTCTGGATCTGATCCGACTCGCCGTGCTGCCAATAGGCGTCATAAGCCCAGCTGCCCGTGATGTCGCCACGCACACCGACGGTGTACTGGAACATCTTGTTGGCAAAGTCGTTGAGACGAGGGCCAAGCTCGGTGATACGGCGACCGAGCGACATACGCACTTCTTGCGTGTTGCCGGCGACGCAGTTGGCGAGCGGGATGTTCACGGTCGGCAGCGCACACAGCTGTTCGCGAGCGGCCTGCGGGATGAACGGGTTGCCGATCGGCACGAGGTAGCTATTGAGGAAGGTACCGCTCGAGGCGAGCTGGGTGCCGACATCCGAACGGGTGTACATGCCCTGGGCGTACACTTCGACGTTGTCGTTGATCTCGTAGCGCCCGAGCATGGTCGCCTGATAGCGCTCGACCGGGGTCACGTAGAAGTTTTGCGGGTTGAAGTTGAAGGGCCGGTTGTAGGCTTCGATGCGGCCGTTGGTGGTGTTGATCTGGCCGACGAGCGGAGCCGTGATCACCACCGGAATCGCGGTGGCGGAGCCGTCTGCACCACCCGTCACCGAATTGCGCGAGACGAGACCGAAGGGGCGATCGCCCTGCAGCAACTGGTCGGTGTCGGTGTAGCCGAGACTAATGACCACGTTGCCCTTGCCATCGGCAGTGTTGGTACCCATGGTGAGATCGACGCGCTGCCGCTTGGCGTCCGACTCTTCGGAGCTACCGATGCCGTACGACAAGTCCACGCCTTCGAAGTCGCGCTTCAGCAGGAAGTTGACCACGCCCGAGACGGCGTCCGCGCCGTACACGGCCGAGGCACCGCCGGTGACGATGTCGACGCGCTCGATGAGCGAGACCGGGATGACGTTGGTGTCGACCTGCGAGTTGAGGTCGAAGGGGACAATGCGGCGACCGTCAACCAGCACCAGCGTGCGGGTCGCACCGAGACCGCGCAGGTTGATGGTGGCACCACCGCCGTTGCCGTTGTTGGTACCCGAACCGATGCCCGGCAGGGCACCAGGGAGGACCTTGATGATCTCTTCGACGTTGATGGGCTGCTGCAGCTGGATGGACTCGGCAGAAACCGAGGCAATCGGGCTGTTGGCAATCACACCGGGCGTACGAATACGCGTGCCGGTGACCACCACCTCTTCGAGCGTCTCTTGTGCATAGGCGATCGAACCGGCAACGCCGGTACCGATCGCGCCAGCGGCCAACATCGCGACTCTGACGCCGCGTGCAACCTGGCGAAGATCCCTCATTAACTTGTCCTCCAGTCTGGGATTTGATCGAACAGCGAATCCCGTCGTACCGCGCTACCCCTTGGGCCTGCACGCAACAACGGCAAAACTTTGGTCAAAAAAACGTAATCGGCCGCGGAGTGTAACCGCGGAAGGCTAAAAATGACCAGAGCAGGCACCACCGAAATGCTCGCAAAGACGCAGTAAATGATTTTTTTGTTGTAGGAATACAACAGTCGGACGGCGCTAGGTGGCTGAACGACTCGGCGGCCCTCAATCGAGCGCTCGCAAAACGCGAGCGAGATACTCCGCCTGCAACTGACTGCGTTGTTCCTGGGCGAGCTCGTCCGCACGATATTGATCGATGTCGGCCTCCCCCACGACGCCACGACCTGCCAGCACCCGCTCGAGGGTGTCGAGGCGGGTTCGGGTGACGGCAAGCTCGGCAACCAGCGCCAACGTGACGCCGTACAAGCGATCGACCATCGGATCCGCGGTGAATTGCGGCGAATCCGGACGGCGCCCGGGGGCCGCGTTGACGCCTGGCGGGGCGGGGTCAGCGTCAAACGGGAGGGAGTGATCCATGTCCATGCTATCCCAGAGCGGCGAGTCCATTCGCCGCCTGCCA
>JBILGD010000010.1:0-40008 GCA_044351225.1 Steroidobacteraceae bacterium | reverse complement strand
TAACCCCGCTCGATGTTCGCCTGCAGCAGCATCGCTGCCGCCTCGCCCACCGGGCGATCGAGACGCAATTCGCCGGAGAGCGGCGTCGTGCCCACGCCATCGACGCCAATGCCAAGCTTTTCGAAGGCGCGCGGTGCCGTCGGGAAGAGCCCGAAGATACCGATCGAACCGGTGATGGTCGCCGGGCTCGCCCAGATCTCGTCAGCCGGCGCGGCGATGTAATAGCCGCCCGAGGCCGCGAGGTCTCCCATCGACACAATCACCGGCCGCTTGGTGGCCTTGAACGCGTTGATCTCGCGATAGATCTGCTCGGAAGCAAACGCGCTGCCACCCGGGCTGTCAATACGCAGCACGAGCGCCTTGATGTCTTCATCGAGCCGTGCCTTGCGAATCAGCTTGATCATGCTGTCCGAGGCGATCACGCCACCATCACCACTCCCATCGACGATCTCGCCGGAACCGATGATCACCGCAATGCGCGCATCCGGGTGCTTCGAGACCTTGTCTTCGGCGCGCACGATGCGCAGGTAATCTTTGAGGCCGACGCCCTGATAGGACTCCTTGTCCTCGTCTTTCGACGACAGCTCGATGATGCGCTTTTCGATTTCAAGCGGCGTCTTGAGTGCAGTCACGAGCTTCGCATCGAGCGCGACCTTGGCACTGTCACCCTTGGCCGCCTTGACCGTGGGCGAGAAGTTGTCGACGTACGCACGGATCGCCGCGGGTTCGAGATTGCGTGCCTTGCCGACCGCCGCGAGATAACTCTCCCACAGCGAGTTGACGAAACGCTGACTGGCCTCGCGATCCTCGGGCGACATGTCGTCGCGGATCCAGGGCTCCACGGCGCTTTTGAAAGTGCCGACACGAAATACATTGACGTCGATGCCGAGCTTGTCGAGCGCGGATTTGTAGTAGTTGCGATAGCGCTCGTAGCCCTCGAGAATCAGCAAGCCCTTCGGATCCATGTAGATCTCGTCGGCATGCGCGGCGACGTAATAGGTGTCGCGCGAATAGCCGAAGGCACTGATGGCCACCACCTTCTTGCCCGACTTGCGAAAGGCCGTGACCGACCGCGCAAACTCATCGAGCGTCGGTTGGCCGGCGCCGGTCATGGCATTGAAATCGATGACCAGGGTCTTGATGCGTTTGTCGTCGCGAGCCGCGTCGATCGCGTCGGTGAGGTCGCGCAGCGTCGTCTCGCCGCCACCCATGCCGCGCGCCTCCGCGAGCGCCAGTTCAAAAGGATCGGCGCTCGGCTGCTCGACAATCTCGCCCTCGGGCTTGAGCACGAGCGCAGCGTCGTTCGGCAGCTTGGGGATAGAACCGCTCAACGCGCCCACCACGAAGCCGAAGATCACCAGCAACACCAGCAAATGCAGGACTTTCCGCAGGCCATCCAGACCACGGAAAACCCAACCGAAGAACTTGCGCATGACGATGCTCCTGCCGGCGGCAGAATGGCAACGGGAAAGATGCGGCACCCTGCGATCCCGCCGCGGATCGCAGGGCCCGACCGATCAATGAAAAATCAGACCTTTTCTTCGATGCGAGCCGCCTTGCCGGACAGCCCACGCAAGTAATACAGCTTGGCGCGACGCACGTTGCCGCGGCGCTTGATGGCGACCGCAGCGATGGTCGGGCTATGGGACTGGAAGGTGCGCTCGACGCCCTCGCCGTGCGAGATCTTGCGCACGGTGAACGAAGAGTTGAAGCCGCGGTTGCTCTTGGCGATCACCACGCCCTCATAGGCCTGCACGCGCTCGCGATCGCCTTCGACGACCTTGACGTCGACGACCACCGTATCGCCCGGCTTGAAATCCGGCAGCTGACGCGTCGCGCGACGCTGTTCCATATCCGCAATGATGTTACCCATGTTCATCCACCTCTCGCCTCGCGAGATACTCGTTCAAAAGCGCACGCTCCTCATCGGAAAGCGCACGACCCGATCCCTGCGCCTGCAGCAACTCCGGTCGGCGCTGAAAGGTGCGCACCACCGAAGCCTGCAACCGCCACCGCCGGATCGCTGCGTGGTTTCCACCCTGCAGCACCTGCGGCACCAACCGTCCTTCCCACTCGAGCGGCCGCGTGTAATGCGGCCAGTCGAGTCTTGCGTCGGTAAACGATTCCTGCTCGCTCGAACGCTCGTCACCGAGCGCGCCGGGCAGCAATCGCACCGCCGCATCGATCACCGCAAGGGCCGCGAACTCGCCACCGGAGAGCACATAGTCTCCGAGCGACAGTTCGCGATCGATGCGCGAATCGATCACCCGCTGATCGAGCCCCTCGTAACGGCTCGCCACCAGCACAAACCCGGGCAAGGCTGCGAGTTCACGCGCCACGCCCTGGTCGAATCTTTGACCCTGCGCCGACAAGTGCACCCGGGGCACTCCCATCGGCAACGCCGCCACCGCGGCATCGATGGCCGCAGCCCAAGGAGCGGGTGTTCCCACCATCCCCGGACCGCCGCCGTAGGGTCGGTCATCCACTGTCTTGTGCACATCCGTCGCAAAGCTGCGCGGATCGATGCACTCGACTCCGGCCAACCCGCGCGCAAGCGCCCGAGCCAGCACTCCGTATCCCACCGCCCCCCGGATCAACTCCGGGAAGAGCGTCACCACCGCGATGCGCAAAGGCATCTGCGTAATCATCAAAAATCTGCCGGCCAATCGACCCGGATGCAGCGCGCCGCCGTGTCGATCGACTGCAAGTGCTGGCGCGTCACCGGCAGCCAACGCTCCCGTTCGCCCCGCACCACCATGACGGCACTCGCCGGCATGTCTTCAAACCGCTCGACGACACCGAACTCGATGCCCTCGAGATTGCACACTCGATAGCCGAGCAAATCGATCCGGTAGTGCTCACCCGGTGCCGTCGCCGGCAAAGCCGCACGCGGTACCTCGATGATCAAACCGACCAACAATTCCGCGGCTTCTCGCGAGTCGACGCCTTCCAAGCGCGCCTCGAAGCCCTGCGGATTTGCCCGCCGCTCTGCCACCCTGCCCTCACGACGCGCGCCCGCGGCGCTGCGCAGTTTCCAGTCAGGGTAATCGAACAAGGCTTCGGGCGGGTCGGTCCACGATTCGAGGTGCACCCAACCCTTCAGCCCTTTGGGACGCCCTAGACGACCCAGTTCCACCCATTCCACTGCGGACCGGACCACGGAGGACCGGGTGGTGCGATCCTCAGGCCGCGGCCTGAGTCGCCAGCTTGCGGTAGTCGCCGACCAGCGTCTTGACGCGGTCGGACTGCTGCGCGCCCTGGCTCACCCAGTATTCGATGCGCGCGAGATCAAGCTTGAGACGCGGCTCGCTCTTGCGGGCAACCGGGTTGAAAAAGCCGACATTTTCGAGGCTCTTGCCACCCTGACGCTTGCGGCTGTCAGTTACCACCACGTGATAAAAAGGCGAGTTCTTGGCACCACGCCGGGTCAGACGAATCGTCACCATAAGTCGATATGCTCTCGGGTCTTGAGGTCATCCCACCCCGAACAAGCTGAACGGGGGGCCGAAAAAGAGCGCGGAGTCTACAGAAATCAGTGACTTGATGGAAGCGCTAGCGGGGCGGCGGGAAGCCCGGCGGCAGGCCCCCACCCTTCAGGGCGCCGAGCATGCGGCGCAGCTTGCCGCCCTTCATGCTCTTCATCATGCGCTGCATCTCCGAAAACTGCTTGAGCAGGCGGTTGACGTCCTGCACTTGGGTGCCGGACCCGGCGGCAATACGCCGGCGGCGCGAGCCGTCGATGACCTCCGGCCGTCGTCGCTCGCGATGGGTCATCGAGTTGATGATGGCGATCTGCCGTCGGACCTGCAGATCCCCCTCGTCCGAGCCCATGGCGCCCTTGGCCAATTGGGTCGGTAGCTTGTCCATGAGCGCCCCGAGCCCCCCCATGCTTTGCAACTGCTCGAGCTGACCCTTGAGGTCGTAGAAATCGAATTTGCCGCCCGCGACGACTTTTTTGGCGAGGCGCTCGGCCTCGGCCGCATCGACCTTGCCCTGCACCTGCTCGACAAGCGCCACCACATCGCCCATGCCGAGAATGCGGCCCGCCATGCGCTCGGGATCAAACGGCTGCAGCGCATCGGTCTTTTCACCCACACCCAGAAAAACAATCGGCTTGCCGGTGACCTGACGGACGGACAGCGCTGCGCCGCCACGCGCATCGCCATCGGCCTTGGTAAGGATGATGCCGGTGAGATCGAGCGCTTCGCCAAAGGCCTTGGCGGAGTTGAGGGCGTCCTGGCCGGCCATGGCATCGACCACGAAGAGCCGTTCATGTGAGCCCACCTTCGCCTCGATGGCGCGTACTTCGTCCATGAGCTCGGTATCGACATGCAGGCGGCCCGCCGTGTCGACGATCAGCGCGTCATAGACGCCTTGTCGCGCCGACTCGACCGCCGCCGCCGCGATGGCCACCGGATCACCGCCAGATTGCGCCGGATGAAAACCCGCCCCCACCTGCTCGGCGAGGCGCTGCAGCTGCAGGATCGCTGCGGGGCGGCGCACGTCGGTGCTGACGAGCAGCACCCGCTTCTTGCGTGACTCGATCAGCCAGCGGGCAAGCTTGCCGGCGGTCGTGGTCTTGCCGGCGCCCTGCAGGCCGGCGAGCAGCACCACATAGGGCGGCTGCGCGCGCAGTTCGAAGCCCTCGCGGGCGCCGCCCATGAGCTCGACGAGTTCGCGGTGCAGAATGCTGACGAACACCTGCCCCGGCGTGAGGCTGGTCGCCACCTCGGCGCCCTGCGCCTTGGCCCGCACTGCATCGATGAAGGTCTTGATGACCGGCAAGGCCACATCGGCTTCGAGCAGCGCGAGGCGGACCTCACGCAGGGTCTCGGTGATGTTGTCCTCGCTGATCCGTCCCTTGCCGCGCAGGTTTTGGACGGTTTTAGCGAGTTTTTGACTCAGGCTGTCGAACACAACATGATTATAGGCGTGAGTGACCCTTCGCTCCCGATGCTTTTCGGGCTACTCGGCCTCTGTCTCGTGCTATCCGCGTTTTTCTCGGGTACCGAGACGGCGTTGATGAGTTTCAACCGTTATCAGCTGCGCACCATGGCCAATTCGGGGCATCGGGGCGCCAAGCTTGCCGAAAAGCTGCTCAGCCGGCCGGATCGACTGATCGGTCTGATCCTGCTGGGCAACAACCTCGTCAACAACCTCGCCGCCACGCTGGTCGCCATCATCACGCTGCGGCTGTGGGGCGACGAGTGGGTCGCCGCCGGCGCAGGCGTCCTGACGCTCGTGATGCTGATCTTCTGCGAGGTGGGTCCCAAGACCTACGGCGCCCTGCATCCACGCGCCTTGGCGGTCAACTCCGCGTATATCTACACCGGCCTGCAGTGGCTGCTGCGTCCCGCCGTCTCCGCGATCGGCTGGATCACGAATGGCGCCCTGCGCCTCGTTGGTCTGCGGGTCGATCGGCAAACACAGCGAGATACGCTGTCGCGCGAAGAGTTGCGCACGGTGGTCGCCGAAGCGGGTCTCATGATCCCGCGCAGCCATCAGCAAATGTTGATCGGCATCCTCGATCTCGAACGCATCACCGTCAACGACATCATGATCCCGCGTCAGGAGATCGCCGGCATCGATCTCGAAGACGACTGGGAGCGTATTCTCGATCAGCTGCGCCAGACACCGCACACCCGACTGCCCGTGTATCGCGGCGACATCGACAACATGATCGGCCTCGTGCACATGCGACGCATTGCGCAAGAGCTTGCCCGCGAGACGCTGGATCGCGACCGACTCGAAGAGGTAGCGGCGCAGCGCGAGCCGTACTACGTGCCCGAGAGCACACAGCTCACAGTGCAGCTCGCGAACTTCCAGCGTGATCGACGGCGCTTCGCTTTCGTGGTCGACGAGTATGGCGACGTGCAAGGCCTGGTGACCCTCGAGGACATCCTCGAAGAAATCGTCGGTGAGTTCACCAACGACCCGGCGACCATCTCGCATCGCGACATCCATCGCGAGCCCTCCGGCGCCTGCATCCTGAACGCTTCGGCGCACATCCGCGTGCTCAATCGCGCCCTGCAATGGCAGCTGCCGACCGATGGGCCCAAGACGCTGAACGGTTTGCTGCTCGAACGCTTCGAGACGATTCCGCGCGCGGGCGCCTCACTGCGCATCGGCCGACTCGAGATGCAGGTGCTGCAGATTGCCGACAACGCGATCCGTACCGTGCGCGTGATCGAGCATCCGGCGGCGTCAACCGCCGAAGGCGAGACCGAGGGCGTCGACGAGACGTGAAGCACCCCGCACGGTGAGTCCTTCGATGGGCTTGCGCGGTACGTTGTCGCTGGCCACCACGGCGAGCGTGAAACCCTGTTTTGCAGCCTCGCGCAGCCGCTCCTCGCCATAGGCCACAGGTCGCACCTCGCCCGTCAGACCCACCTCACCAAACGCAATCAGCGTGGCGGGCAAGGCGCGATCACGCAGGCTCGAGGCGAGTGTGAGCAACACCGGCAGATCACTCGCCGTCTCGTGCAGCGACAAGCCACCGACGACGTTGGCAAAAACGTCGTGATCCTGCAGCGAAAGTCCCGCATGCCGGTTGAGGACTGCGAGCAGCATCGACAGGCGCGTGGCATCCAGCCCCTGCGCCACGCGTCGAGGATTGCCGAAACGCATGGCGTCGACGAGCCCCTGGATTTCCACCAGCAACGGCCGTCCGCCTTCACGCGCGACCGTGACCAGGCTGCCCGGCGCGATGACAGAGGGTCGCGCGAGAAAGATCGCCGAAGGATTGGAGATTTCGCGCAAACCCTGCTCGGTCATGGCAAAGAACGCCAATTCATTGACCGCACCGAACCGGTTCTTGGTGGCACGCACGATGCGGTAGCGCGAACCGGCATCGCTCTCGAAGTACAGCACGGTGTCGACGAGATGCTCGAGCACCTTGGGCCCAGCGATCGTACCTTCGCGCGTGACGTGCCCGACGATCATCACCGCCGTACCAGTGGTCTTGGCGAAGCGCACCAACGCCGCCGCACATTCGCGCAACTGTGCCACGCCGCCGGCGCTCGAAGCGATCTCGGGGACAAACACGGTCTGGATCGAATCGACCACGAGCAAGGCCGCCTGTTTATCCCGCGTCAAGGCGAGAATGCGCTCGAGGTCCGCTTCGGGCGCCACCTGCAGCGCTTGTGCATCGAGTCCCAAACGTCGCGCACGCAGACTCACTTGGTGTGCCGACTCCTCGCCCGTCGCGTACAGCACGCTCGCCTCGCGGGCCACGCGCGCGGCGACCTGCAGCAATAGCGTCGATTTGCCGATACCGGGATCACCGCCCAGCAAGGTGACGCTGCCGGGCACGAGTCCACCACCCAACACGCGATCAAGCTCCGCGGAGCCGCTCTCGAGGCGACGTGAATCGCGAGGCGCCTCGACCTCACCGAGCGACAAGGCACCGCTGCCCCGCGCCACCACACCTGACCCCGCGTGCGACGTGCCGCGCGCCGCGCCGCGCGCGGCAGCCGCACCGAGCGCCGCGCCGCCGGAACCGCTCGCCCTTGTATTTTCTTCGAGCGTGTTCCACTCGGCGCAAGCCGGGCACTGCCCCTGCCATCGCGGCGACTCGTCACCACACTGGCGACAGACGAAAACTTGGCGGGATTTGGCCATGGGCGCGGATGCTAGCACGCAAAATCCACCGGAAACGCAGCGGTACTTTTGCGCTTTACCCTCTTACACTGCGGCCCGAGAACCCCCCTGTGAATGCACCCCCACCGCTCATTTGCGCCGCCCTGTCCGACATCGGCCGCGTGCGCGTGCGCAACGAAGACTGCGTGTTCGCCGAGGTCTCACTCGGCCTGTTCGCGGTGGCCGACGGTCTTGGCGGCCGTCAGGCCGGCGACATCGCGAGCCGCCTCGCCATCAAAACGCTCGTGGCAACCTTCATCGAGGAGCACCGCCCGCAAGCCCTCGAGCTGCACAATGCACCGATCACCAGCCGCCTCGTCACAGCAATCGATCATGCCAACGCCCGCGTGTTTCGCGAGTCCTGCCTCGACCGACGACTCGCGGGCATGGGTACAACACTCGTCGCAGCAAGCCTTTGTGCAACGCCCCAAGGCGAGACCGTGCTGTCGGTGGCCCATGTCGGCGACTCCCGACTCTACCGCTTCCATCCAGCCAGCCCGAGCGCTGCCGCGGAGCTGCGCAGCCTGACACGCGATCACTCGGCGCTGCAGTCGCTGATCGATCAAGGCGCGCATACCACCGAGGAAGCTCGCCGCCAGCTGCCACGCAACTATCTCACCCGCGCACTCGGCGTCGAGCCTGCCGTCGCCATCGACCACTCATCCTGGACGCTGTTGCCGGGCGAAATCATCCTGCTGTGCTCTGATGGTCTGACCAACATGCTCGACGACACCGCGATTGCCGCCTGCTTCGCAGACCCCGATCTGCTGCGTGATCTCGACGCGCTCGCCGTGCTGCTGGTCGACTCCGCCAACGCTCGCGGTGGCCACGACAATATCAGCGTCGTACTGGCGGCGCTCGCCTGAGTGCCAGGCCGAACACCATCGACTCACAAGTCAAAGTATTCCAGCGGCACGCGACGCGTGACACGACAGAACAATTCATAGGCAATCGTCCCCGCGACAGTCGCCACCTCATCCGCCGGGAGTCCCTCGCCCCAAAGCACCGCAGTCGAACCGACCCTGACCTGCGGCACATCCGTCACATCGACCGTGATCATATCCATGGATACCCGGCCGACCAACGGTACACGACGCTCCTCAAGCAGCACCGGCGCACCGCTCGGCAGCTGCCGCGGCACGCCGTCGGCATAGCCTGCCGCGAGCACCGCGATGCGCGAGTCCCGAGGCGCGCGCCACGTCGCGCCGTAACCGACGCTGTCACCCGTGGCGATGTCACGCAATGCGATCACCTGTGTCTCGAGCGTCATCACCGGACGCAGGCCCAGTGATCGTGCACTACGCGTCGCAAAGGGCGAGCTGCCATAGAGCGCAATGCCAGCACGCACCCAATCCGCGTGGGTCTCGGGCCACCGAAGAATGCCCGCCGAATTGGCGAGCGCAACCGCGG
The DNA here is from genome assembly GCA_044351225.1 of Steroidobacteraceae bacterium. GTDB lineage: Bacteria > Pseudomonadota > Gammaproteobacteria > Steroidobacterales > Steroidobacteraceae > UBA964. Next base: position 30,960 of record JBILGD010000010.1, on the reverse strand, counting down.
GAGTGGGTCGTTGCGTGAGTACGCCGTCGGCTTCGAGTTGGCGCATCGCCGCGCCAAAGCGAGCGTTCTGCAGCGTCGTCATCTCGCTCGCCGGCTCGTCGGCGCAGGCGAAGTGCGTCATCACGCGCAGCTCACCGATCAAGGAAATCTCACGCAATCGCGTATACACCGCAGGCAACTCGGCGGGATTGAAGCCGAGTCGTCCCATGCCCGTATCGAGCTTGATCCACACCACGGGGCGACGCGCGATGCTCGATCCTCGGGCGACACGCGCCAGCATCTCGAGTTGCGTAGGCTCGTGCACCACGAGATCAAGCTCGTGAGCGAGTGCGTACTCGAGCTCCTGATCGCTGAAGACCCCCTCCATCAGGATGATGTCGTGCTTGATCCCGGCACGACGCAACTCAAGCGCCTCGCCAAGACGGGCAACGCCGAAGGCATCGGCAGCGCCCAGAGTCCGAGCCGCCTGCACAGCACCATGTCCGTAGGCATTGGCCTTTATGACCGCGAGCATTTTTGCGTGCGGTGCAGCTTTTTTCAGAACATCGAGATTATGGCGCCAAGCGCCGAGCGAAATTCGCGCGCGAATGGGACTCGGTGGCTGCGGCTCTGCGCTCACGGACGATACCGCGCAGCTGCGCTCACTCAGCGCAGCACGCCCTCCGCGTAGGAATCCGGCGCGTAATTCTGGAAGCGCGAATACTGTCCCTGAAAGGTAAGCACGAATGTTCCCGTTTCGCCGTTGCGATGCTTGGCGAGATCGATCTCCGCAATACCTTTCTTGGTGGTGTTCTTGTCGTACACCTCTTCGCGATAAATCAGCAGGATCATGTCTGCATCCTGTTCAATCGCCCCTGACTCTCTGAGATCCGACATCACCGGCTTTTTGTCGACACGCTGCTCCACGCCACGATTGAGCTGCGAGAGCGCGATGACGGGGACGCTTAATTCTTTGGCGAGCGCCTTGAGTCCACGCGAAATCTCGGCAATCTCAGTCGCGCGATTCTCCACCGACCCCGGCACCTGCATGAGCTGCAGGTAATCGACCACGACCAGATTTAACCCATGCTCGCGATGCACGCGACGAGCGCGCGCGCGCAACTCGGTGGGCGTGAGCGCCGGCGTTTCATCGATGAAGATGCGCGCCTCGCCAAGCTGACTCGCGGCACTCGTGATCCGCGGCCAATCGTCGTCAGAGATTTGACCACTACGAATATGCCCAAGATGCACACGACCGATCGAGGAGAGCATGCGCGTGAGCAACTGCTCCGAGGGCATTTCCATGGAAAAAATAGCGACCGAGGCCTTCACGCCTGCCTTCAGTGCGGCGTACTCGGCCATGTTCACGGCGAATGTCGTTTTGCCCATGGAGGGCCGTCCGGCGACGACGACGAGGTCACCGCCCCGCAAGCCACCGGTCTTCTTGTCGAACTCGTCGAACCCCGTGGGCAGGCCGCGCATGCCGTCCGGGTTGTTGTGCCACTCGTCGATCTGATCGATGAGCCCGGGCATGAGCTGCTGCACGGCCACGGCGCCATCACGCTTGCCGCGCACGCCCTGCTCTGCGATCGCAAACACCTTGCCCTCTGCGCTCTCGACGAGCTCGCGGGCGGTCTCGCCCTCGTTGTTGAATACGGAGGCGGCAATATCGGTGCCCGCGCGCAGCAGTTGCCGCAGCAACGAACGCTCGCGAACGATATCCGCGTAGGCGCGGACATTGGCCGCCGTGGGCGTGTCGCGCGCCAGCGTGCCGAGATAGGCGAGACCACCGGCCTCGCCGAGCTGACCACTGCGCTCGAGATGCTCGCTGACCGTCACGGCATCGCAGGGCTTGCCCTGGGAGGCCAGCATGCCGATGGCCTCGTAAATCAGCTTGTGATCGGGACGATAGAAATCTTCGGCGCGCAGTACGTCTGCGACATTGTCCCAAGCGGCAGAATCGAGGAGCAGGCCGCCCAAAACGGCCTGCTCCGCCTCGACTGAATGCGGCGGCGTACGAACGTCTCCGCCGCGGGCGCTCACGGCGCGATCACTCCTCGGCGACGACCGTCACCGGCAACTGCACGTCGATATCGGTGTGCAGGTGCAGGACGACTTGGTGGTCACCGACCATGCGGATCGGGCCGTTTGGCAGACGCACTTCGGAGCGTGCCACCTTGTGGCCCTGCGCAGAGCAGGCCTCGGCGATATCGGCCGTGCCGATCGAGCCGAACAGCTTGCCCTCGTTGCCTGCCTTGGCAGAGATACGCAGCGTGAAATCTTTGATGGCGGCAGCACGCGACTCGGCGTCGGCGAGCTGATCGCGCGCGACCTTCTCGAGTTCGGCGCGACGAGCCTCGAACTTGGCGACGTTCGCCGGCGTGGCGAGCGTGGCCTTGCCCGCAGGCAGCAGGAAGTTGCGGCCATAGCCGGACTTCACCTTGACGCGATCGCCGATATTGCCGAGGTTCGCGACCTTGGTCAGCAGAATGACATCCATGACTGTTGCTGCCTCCGCTTAATGCTGGTCGGTGTACGGCAGCAGCGCGAGGTAGCGCGCGCGACGCACGGCCTGAGCGAGCTGACGCTGGTAGAACGAGCGGGTGCCGGTGATGCGGCTCGGCACGATCTTGCCCGTCTCGGTGATGTAGCCCTTGAGCGTGGCGAGATCTTTGTAGTCGATCTGCTTGACGTCCTCGGCCGTGAAACGGCAGAACTTCTTGCGACGCGTGAACCGGCCACCGCCGCCACCGCCACCTTGCTTGAAATCGTTCATGGTCGATTACTCCCCAATCTGCTCATCGTCGCCGAGATCGTCGCGACGGAGGCGACGCGGGCGATCAACGCCACCGGCCTCACCCTCTTCTTCCGCGGCACGGGCCATCGGTGAAGGCTCGGTGACCGGGCCGTCCATCTTGATCACGAGATGACGCAGCACCGCATCGCTGAAGCGGAAGGCGCCGGTGAGTTCGGCCAGCGTCTTCTGGTCGGTCTCGATGTTCATCAGGATGTAGTGGGCCTTGTGAACCTTGGAGATCGGGAAGGTCAGCTGCCGACGACCCCAATCTTCGAGACGGTGAACCTGTCCACCGCCCTGCGTGATCATGCCCTTGTAACGCTCGAGCATGGCCGGGACCTGCTCGCTCTGGTCCGGATGAACCAGAAACACAACTTCGTAGTGCCTCATGTTGTCTCCTTTTGGATGTGAAGCCCCCCGGCGAGGCGCTGCCGGTGGAGCAAGGACCCCCGCCTTGGCGAGGGGGCGCGAAGTGTAGCCGAGGGCGGGTCGCCCGGGCAACACGCTCGCCGCGCCAGGTCCGCCCGATCAGCGCGCGGCCCGATCAGCGCTTGCCGGATCAGCCCTTGGAAGCTCCGGCAGAACGCTGGCGGACGGCCTCATACAGCAACATCCCGGCGGCCACCGAGACATTGAGGCTCTCGACGGCGCCCTCGGACGGCAAGCGCACCAGAAAATCGCAGTGCTCCCGGGTGTTGTGGCGCAGCCCGGCGCCCTCGGCACCCATCACGAGCACGATTGGCCCGGTCAGATCGACGGCGTGAGCGTCGCGCTCGGCCTCGGCCGCCGCGCCCACCACCCAGAGTCCTTGGGACTTCAGATCACGCAGGCAGCGCGCGAGATTGGTCACCGCCACGACCGGGGTCGTCTCGGCGGCGCCCGCCGCGACTTTGCGCACCGTGGCGTTCATCTGCACCGCGCGATCCTTGGGGATGATGACGGCGAGCGCGCCGCAGGCATCGGCAGTCCGCAGACAAGCACCGAGATTGTGCGGATCCTGTACGCCATCGAGTGCGAGCAGCAGCGGCGCCCGGCGCGTCGCTGCAAAGCCACCCTCGCCCTCCAAGCGCGCGAGCGCGCCGGTTAGATCGTCCTCGCTCCAAGGCGCGAGTGGGCGAACTTCGGCAACGACCCCTTGATGCACGGCACCCTCGGCGAGACGCTCGAGGCGCTGTGCATCGAGACGTTCTAGCGGCACGCCGGCGGCCGCCGCGAGCGAGACGATGGCCGCCGCGCGCGCATCATCGCGCCCGCGCGCGAGATAAACCCGCTGCACGCGCTCGGCTTGGCGCTCGAGCAGCGCCTTGACCGCATGCAGACCGTGGACTCGTTCGCTCATCGACATCGGCGAAGTCTATCGCGATTTTTATCGCGCCTTGTCCCGCCGCGATTTGTGTGCGCGCGGTTGCCGCTGCGCTCGCGTCGACTGCGGTCGCGTCGACTGTGTCGCACGACGCGTTGCTGTAGCCGCGAGCGGCGCATCGTCGAGCTCGAGGTCGATCAGACCCTCGACGGGATTCGCATTCGTCACCATAACGCGCACCGCCGTGCCGATGCCGAGTCGCAGCCCGCGTCGCTGCGCGAGCCAGGCATGACCGTCACTGCTCATCACGTAATCATCGTCTTGCGAGGCATCGAGCCGCAGCAGTCCATCGATGCCGATACCACGCAGCTGCACGAAGCAGCCGTACTCGACCACGGTCGTGATCAGTCCATCAAAAACCTGCCCGAGTCGCTCGCGCAGATAGCTGCACTTGAGGAAACTGTCGACGTAGCGATCGGACTCATCGGCGCGCTTTTCGAGTCGCGAGAGATCTTGCCCGAGCACACCCAATTCATTGGCCTCATAGCGCACCGCGGCAGGATCCCTCGCATCGATCACCGCACGCAGCGCGCGATGCACGACGAGATCAGGATAGCGACGAATCGGCGAAGTGAAGTGCGCATACTCGGCGAGCGCCAGCCCGAAGTGCCCGATGTTGGTCGGCTGGTACACCGCCTGCGGCATCGAACGAACCACGAGCGATTCGATGAACGGCAGATCGAGGCTGTGTGCCGCGCGTTCGGTGATCTTGCGCAGATCGCGCGGCTGTACTTCCTCGGGCAACTCGGCATCAACGCCGATCGCCGCAAGCTGCGTAAGCAGCTGATCGAGCTTTTTTTCTTCGGGAACGCCATGCACGCGAAACAATCCGCCCGCGCGTGCTTCCTTGAGCTGCCGCGCCGCGGCGACGTTGGCGAGGATCATGCACTCCTCGATCAGCTTGTGCGCCTCGTTGCGCGCATAAAGCGAAATCGCGCGCACCCGCCCCTCGGTATCGAAATCGTAGTTCGGTTCGGTGCTCTCGAAGTCGAGCGCGCCGCGACGATGTCGCGCCTTGAGCAGCACCCGATAAAGATCAACGAGCGGTGCGAGGCGCGAGGCGAGCGCACCGAGCGTCTTGCGCGCCGCCGGGCGTCCCTCGAAGAGCGCCTCGAAGGCGAACGAGTAGGTCAGGCGCAGATGACTGCGCATGACGGCCGAATAAAACTTGTACTCAAGCAACGCGCCGTTCTTGCCGACCACCATGTCGGCCACGAGGCAGAGACGATCCACCTCCGGTTCGAGCGAGCAGAGATGATTCGACAGCGCCGTCGGCAGCATCGGCACGACACGATTCGGGAAATACACCGACGTGCCCCGCTCGCGCGCGTCGTGATCGAGTCCGCTGCCCGTACGCACGTAGTGACTCACATCGGCGATGGCCACCACCAGCCGAAATCCCTTGGGGTGTGCCTCGGCGTAGACCGCATCATCGAAATCACGCGCGTCTTCGCCATCGATCGTGACCAGTGGCAACTCGCGCAGATCGATGCGGCCGCGCGACTCGCGCGGGTCGATGCGCTCGCCATAGGCCTCGGCTTCGCGCAAGGCCGCAGCACTGAATTCGAGCGGTAGACCAAAGCGGGCGATCGCGGTTTCCGTGGCCATCTCGAGCGGTCGCTCGGGGTCGAGCCGTTTGACGATCTCGGCCATCGCCGTGCGTTCAGGCTCTGGATAGCGCGTAATCCGCGCGATGACCCAATCGCCCGCGCGCGCGCCCGCTGTCTTGTCCGCCGGCACGAGGCAGCGCAGGCTCAGCCGCCGATCGACCGAGTGCACGAAGAGCGTGCGTCCCGTCGCTTCGAGCGTGCCGAGAAAGGCCGTGACGCCGCGCGAGATGATTTTCTCGAGTTCGCCCGAGAGCCGCCCATCGCGACCTTTTTGCACGCGCACGCGAACGCGATCGCCCGAGGTCAACCCCGCCATCTGCGGCGGCGGCAGGAAGACACTCTCCTCCTGACCCTCGACCTTGACGAAGCCGAAGCCCGAGCGATGCGCGGAGAGCACGCCTTCCATGACCCCGAGACTCTCGCCCCGATAGCCTCCATGCGCGCGTCGCTCGCCCTCGTGCCGTCGTGCACCGCTCGATCGACCAAATTTGCCGTTGGATCTTCGCTTCAATTGACAGTCCCCTTGCTGCTGCGTAATTTACGCGGCCCATCCTGCCCGGGTGGCGGAATTGGTAGACGCACTAGTTTCAGGTACTAGCGGGTAACACCGTGGAGGTTCGAGTCCTCTCCCGGGCACCAGATGAAACCTCACCCGACCGCACGCAGATGCTCGCGAATCCATTCTGCGAACTGCGTTTCGTCCCAACTTCCTTCAGCGAGCGCGAGCATTGCGTCGATCGCCTCGCCCGGAGTTGCTGCGAGACCGTGTCGATTGACGGCCAAGAAAACACCCACGGCCAAAAACGCGACGCGCTTGTTGCCATCGACGAGGGCGTGGTTGCGCGCAAGGGCGAAGCCATACGCTGCCGCCAGTACGGCCAGATCCGAGCAGCCCTCATAGGCATGCTTGTTCAGAGTGCGAGCCAGCGCCGAGTCCAGTAGACCCTCATCGCGAAGACCGCTCGCGCCACCGAACTGAGCAAGGCTTTCCCCGTGCAATAACAGCAGCGCGCGCTTGTCGATCCAGATCGGCTCCTCGCTCACTGGGACAGGCTCACTCAGCAAGCCTCACTTGGCGAGCACCTTGAAGGTGTCGCGATAGTCCTTCATGAAATTGCGCCCCGCTTGGAGTTGCTTCTCGATCGCTGGATCGAATGGGGTCAGCAGATAGCCCTCGGGCGTTTCCACCGCATGCAAGGTATCGCCCCGCTCGACTCGCAGGTGAGTCAACATTTCTTTGGGGATCACAACTCCAGTGGATGTACCCACTGCGGTGAGTTTGAGTTTCGCCATTGAGGTCTCTGCAGGATAATTATGTTCATAATTATTACATGAGCCACTCTCGTTATCAACTCGCCACCCCCCGCGAACGCCCCAGCGCCCATGTGGCGAGTGCTGCCAAGGCCGCCGCGGGCGCGAGCCACAGGATGACCGTCTCGGCTGATACGCCGCGGGCCAACAGCGCACCGGCGAACAGCGGTCCGATCACCGAGCCGACACGACCCACCGCCACCGCTGCACCCGAGCCCGTGCCGCGACTTTCGGTCGGGTAACAGGCCGCGGCCACCGCGTAGAGCGAATAATTCGAGCCCATCAGCAAGAGGCCGCTGATCGCGCTCAGTGCGAGGATGTGGGTCTCGGTGACCGCCACCGAGAGACCGACCAGCGCCAGCACCAGACCCGAGAAGCCGAGCGTGATCGGCACTCTGAAGCCGAATCGATCGACGAATGGCGCGAGCAGCAATGCGCCCGCGACCCCGCCGAGGTTGAACCACATCGAGGCCAGCGGCGCGATCGACACAGCCAGACCTTTGGAGGCGACGAGCGTCGGCAACCAATTGAGGATCAAATAAAGCACCAGCATGGTTGGCGCGAGGATGGTCCAGATCAAAAGCGTGGATACCGCACGACCCTGACCGAAAAGCGCCTGCATGAGCGCAGAGGTACTAGTCGATTTCTTTGGCGATGACTCGTCCGGAGATGAACCCGGCCGATAGGTCTCGACCATCCAGAGCGCGATCGCCGGCACCAGCAGCAAGGGCAGGATGCCGCCGATCTGAAAAAGAACTCGCCAATCGAAACCCGCCGGCAACCACTGCGTCACCGAGGCACAGAGTGCACCACCCACGGGCAGGCCACAGAACATCGCCGCTGTCGTCAGGGCACGCCGCGTCGGCGGGCTGATCTCCGTGGCAAGCGCCATCATGTTGGGCAGCGCCGCGCCGAAACCGAGCCCGGCAATCAAGCGCGCGACGAACAACCCCTCGTAGCTTGAAAGCACGCTCATCAAAAGGGTGAACGCACCGAATACGGCGACTGCGCCAAGGAAAGCGGGCTTGCGCCCGTAGCGGTCAGCAACGCGGCCGCCAATGCTGGCCCCGAAAAGAATGCCGATGCTGCCGATCGCGAATAACCAGCCCATTTGCGCAGCGCCAAGCGCGAGCTCGGGGGCCATGCGCGGCGCGGCCACACCCAAGGCCTGAATGTCGAACCCCTCGAGGACGGCTGCCAGGAAACAAAGCAGTACCGAAACGAGAGTCCGTGCGGGATTCGGTGACGAAGCGCTGACTGACATACGCGGAGATGATGCCACGGCATACGATACCCGCTGCGCGAAATACCGATTGCGCAGGGCGCGCGACTCGGGCATATCGCTCACGGGAGGATATTTCATGTATATCAATTTCTGGTACCCGGTCGCGCTGGCGTCCGAAGTCACGGCCGAAAAACCCCTGCGCGTAAAGCTGCTTTGCCTGCCTTTCGTCGCATTCCGCGATACCGCGGGCAAGGCGCATGTGCTCTCCGACACCTGCGTCCACCGCGGTGGCGCGCTCGGCCTCGGCAAGGTCAAGGGAAACAGCGTCGCCTGTCCCTATCACGGCTGGGAGTTCGGGGGTGACGGCCGTTGCACGCGTATTCCCTCGCTCGGCAACGACACCAAGCTGCCGGCACGCGCCAAGGTCGACGCCTATCCGGTACAAGAGAAATACGGCATTGTTTTTGCCTTTCTTGGCGACTTGCCCGAAGAAGAACGGCCACCGCTCTACGACATCAGCGAATTCGGCACACCGCAGTGGCGCGCGCAAACCTTCGTCTTCGATGTCAAAGCCTATTACGAGCGCTCGATCGAAAACGGACTCGACCCAATCCACAATGAATTCGTGCACGCTGCGCAAGGGCAGCCTTCGCTATCGCCCGAACAGCAACGCACGCCGCTGCCGATCGAGCAAATCCCCTGGGGCAGCAAACACTACATCAAGTTTGGTGGCAGCAAGAGCGAGGACACGGCGCTGGCCGGGGTACGTCAAGGTCCGCGCGTGGGCGCGGCGGGCTCGTGGCATCAGGGTCCGAATCAACTCGTGACCTACATCGACCTCACGGCGACCAACTCGTTTCATCAATACATGTTTGAAGCCCCAGTCGATGAGAACAACACACGCGTTTATCTGGTCAGCATGCGCAACTGGCTGCTCGAAGATCAGCACGAAAAGCGCATGGAAGACGTGACGCGCCGCGTGGTCGCCGAGGACATGATCATCGTCGAGAACCTCAACCCCGTGCGTACGCCCGACAGCAACACCAAAGAAGTACTGGTCCCGGGTGACACCGCCATCGCGCACTACCGCGAGTGGTTGCGGAAATGGGACGCCAAAGGTTGGCGAATCGATGTGCACAGGTTGCGCGAGCGTCTCGGTGATTACGCCGTGACGATTCCCTGCCCAGCTCGGCGTACGTCGGACAACTGGGTTCAGGAAACCGTGCCGCTACTGCAAGTGAACTGAAACTCGGTTCGGTGCCGATACCGCTCGCCCGGCAATAGCCAAGCATTCGGGAATGCCGGCTGATTGGGAGCATCCGGAAAGTTCTGGGTCTCAAAACAGATGCCGGCGAATTTGTTGAACGGCGATCCGAGATATCCGCCGGAATACACCTGAAGGCCAGGTTGGGTGGTGGCGACGGACATCTGCACCCCGCTCGCACGAGAGCGTAGCGCGGCGGCGGAGCGCAGCGTTCCGGGCGTCCCGTCGATGATCATGTTTTGGTCAAGCCCGAGAGGCATCGGCCTGCCGTCGCCTGTCACGTCACCGACTCGACGCCACTGGCGATAATCGAAAGGCGTTCCTGCGACCGACGCGGTCATCCCAAGCGGAATGTTCTCCGCGTCGCAGGGAGTGTAGGTCGCGGCATGGAGTACGAGCTCATGGTCGAGCACGGTTGCTCCCGCAGTCCAACCCTCGAGATTGAAGTAGACATGGCTCGAGAGATTGACCACCGTCGGCGCATCACAACTCGCGCGGACCTCGTACGCGAATCCTGCCTCGGGCGAACCGGCGCCGCTCAGGGTCTCGAAGAGAACCTCGACGTCGAGCGCGCCCGGAAAACCCTGATCGCCATCGGGTGAGTGCAGGCCCAGGATCAGGCGTGATGATCCACGGCCCGACGCGGAATCATCGATCTTCGGGGAATATTCTTTGACCTGCCATGGTCTCGCACTGAATCCGTCCGGACCACCGTGCAGGCAATGACGCTCGCCCGGAGCCCTGGCGAGCAAGCATGAGTTCTCGGCGCGCTGAAGTCGACCCCGAGCGATTCGACCTGCGTAGCGACCCACCATGGTGCCAACGTAGTACGGGTCGGGCTGGGGCACGGCAATCTCGGCGTAACGGAGGCACAACTCCATCACGCCCGCCGGGGTGCGCAATCGCAGCGAGCGAATAGAGGCACCCCGCGAATCGATGTCGAGGGCGAGCGCATCCTCCATTCCCAAAGAAAACAACGTCACGCGAAGACCCGGATACCGCGCGGCGGTTTAATCAATCGATGGCCTCGAAAGTCAGACCCGCGCGCGCCTGCAGTCGAGCGACCAGGCGCTCGCCAAAAGCCGTCGCCGGTGTCCAGAAACCGCCGGCGAGCTCGCCCTGCGGACTATCGAAGGCGAGACAGCGCGCCGCCTCACCCAGCATCTTCGCAGTCGAGCCATAGCCCGGATCACGATCACCCGTGACCTTGACGCGCAGCATCCGACCGTCGTCGGTGCGCCCCATGAAACGCAGGTCAAAGAATCCGCGTCGCTGCGCCTCGGGACTCGGGCCCTCGCCCGGCTTCGGCAACACGAAACGCTCGAGCACGGTACGGGTCGGGCCGATTGCCGCCGCCACCATGAACACACCGAGGCCGAGCGCCGTGCCCGTGGCCGCCAACCGCCCCTTGAGCCCCTTGCCGACCGACACCGCCTCGTCGTACCTAAAATCGCGCGTGTACGCGTGACCGGAGAGTGCGTTGCTGCGATGCACGATGCGCGTGTTGATACCCGCCATCACGAAGGGGGCGACCCAGGCTTTGAAGTCGGCGTCGTACTTGGCGCTCGACACGTTCGGTTGCCGGACGTTGGCCAAGGCCGCGGCATTGACGCAGAGCGAATAGGGATTGGCGAGTTCCTTGCGTAGTGCAGGATTCGCACGCACCTCGCGCACGACATTGAGCAGACTTGCCGCGGTGCCGCCTGAGACACCGCCCTTCATCGCCCGCACCCGCATCTTGATGCGACTCGCCGGCCGACCGAACCGCCGCCGTGCCTCTTGCTGCAAGAAAAACACGCCGAGATCCGAGGGGATCGAGTCAAAACCGCAGCAATGCACGATGCGCGCGCCGCTCGCCTTGGCTGCCGCTTCATGGCGCTCGATCATGCGGCGAATCCACTGCACCTCGCCGGTTAGATCGCAATAGTCGGTGCCCGTCTCGGCGCAGACCTTGACGAGTGGCTCGCCGTAAAGTGCGTACGGTCCCACTGTCGAGATCACCACTCGCGTTCGCGCGACGAGTGCGCGCAAAGCCGCTTCGTCCGCGGCGTCAGCGACCAGCGTAGGCAGCGACTCGGCGCCCTCGCCCAGCTCGCGCTTGAGCTCCTCGAGTCGTGCCGCCGAACGCGCGGCGATCGCCCAGCGCAGCGGCGGTGCCTCGGCGGAGCGGGTATCGAGGAGATAACGACAAAGAATTCGCCCCACGAAGCTCGTGGCACCGAAGACAACGAGATCAAAATCCTTCATCGCCGCCTCCGAAAAGTGTATCCGTCACTCGACGATCAGCCGAACGGATGCCGACGGACGATGGTCTGATCGCGGTCTGGGCCAGTGGAAATCACGTCGATCGGCACACCCACCAACTCTTCGATGCGCGCGAGATACGCTCGTGCCTCGGCCGGCAAATCGGCTTCGCGTGTCACACCAAATGTCGTGCCTTTCCAGCCCGGCATTTCTTCGTAGACCGGCTCGACGTCGGCAAAGGCGTCGACCAGGAGTGGTGGCTCCAAAGAAACCACGCCGTCAGCGCGGTATCCGGTGCAGAGACGAATCGAGTCGAGCCCGTCCAGCACATCGAGCTTGGTCATGCAGAGCCCGGAAATGCTTGAGTGGATCACCGCGCGGCGCAGCGCCACGGCATCAAACCAGCCACAGCGACGACGCCGACCAGTGACAGCACCGAATTCCTGACCGACACGCTGCAAATATTCGCCGGTTTCATCGAAGAGTTCGGTTGGGAACGGACCGGCGCCGACTCGGGTGGTGTAAGCCTTGACGATACCGAGCACGTAATCGAAGTGGCGCGGCCCCAGGCCCGTGCCTGTGCCAGCGAATCCGGCAGTGGTGTTGGACGAGGTTACGAACGGATAGGTGCCGAGGTCCACATCGAGCATCGCGCCCTGCGCACCCTCGAACATGACTTGCGCGCCGCGATTGCGCAGTTTTTGCAATTCGTGTGTGACGTCCGTGACCAGCGGCTTGACGCGCTCGGCCATGGCGAGGTGCTCATCGAGCGTCTTTTGGAAGTCGACCGGCGGCTGCCGAAAATACTGCTGCAGCACGAAATTGTGGAAATCGAGTACTTCGCCGAGCTTTGCGGCGAAGCGCTCGCGCTGGAAGAGATCGGCGACACGCAGCGCCCGACGCGCCACCTTGTCCTCGTACGCCGGTCCAATACCGCGGCCGGTCGTGCCGATCGCATTGGCGCCTCTCGCCTGCTCTCGGGCTCGATCAAGCGAGACGTGCGAAGGCAGGATGAGCGGACAATTGGGCGCGATACGCAGACGATCGAAGACGGGTACGCCGCGGGCGAGAAGCATGTCCGATTCACGCAGCAGCGCCTCGAGTGAGAGCACCACGCCGTTGCCAATGAAGCAGGTGACCTGCGGTCGCAGGATGCCCGAGGGGATGAGCGAGAGAACGGTCTTCTCACCCCCGACGATCAGCGTGTGCCCGGCATTGTGGCCGCCCTGAAAGCGCACGACCGCCGCCGCCTGCTCGGTCAGCAGATCGACGATCTTGCCCTTGCCCTCGTCACCCCATTGGGTGCCGATGACGACGACGAAACGCCCGGAACTCATCAGCAATCAGCGCGTGCCGGCGTTCGGATTGCGCATGTATTTGAAGAAGTCGCTGTCCGGTGAGACAACCATGATGTCGCCTTCCTTGCCGAGCGAATTCTTGTAGGCCTGGATGCTGCGGTAGAACGAATAGAACTCGGGGTTGCGGCCATAGGCCGCGGCGTAGGTCGCCGCCGCCTTGGCATCGGCGTCACCGCGGATCTTCAGTGAATCGCGCGAGGCCGCCGAGATGATCTCGGTACGCTTTCGATCGGCTTCGGCGCGGATACGCAGCGCCTCTTTCTCGCCCTCGCCGCGCAACTGACGCGCGAGACGACTGAAGCTCTGCTGCATACTCGCGTAAACGCGCGATTCGACGTCGGGCGGCAACCCGATCTTCTGCACGCGCGCATCGATGAGCTCGAGGCCGAGGCTCTGCACGCTCTTGCTCGCACGGTCGAACATGTCGCCCGTAAAGGCCGTTCGTTCAGCCGAGACGATTTCCTGCAGGGTGCGCTGCGCCACGGCGTTCTTGATGCCGTCCTTGACGATATCGGCGAGACGCTGGCCGGCGGCACCTTGATCGACACCGAAGGCCTGCGAGTAACGCGCGGCATCTTTGATGCGCCATTTGACGTAGTAGTCGACGATCAGACCGCGATTCTCGCTGGTGAGGAAGGTTTCACCCTCGAAGCTCTGCGAGACGATACGTCGCTCGAACTTGCGTACGGTGTCGATGGGCAGCTTGAAGTGCAGCCCCGGCGCATACTCGCTGCCGATGATCTCGCGGAACTGGCTGCGCACCGCGAGTTCGTTCTCGGAGACCGTGAACGTGCAAAGGCTGATTAGCAAGCCCACGGCAGCGATGATGGCGACGATTTTTTGCAGTGACTGTGGCATGTCAGCGCTCCACCCGCGCACGCGGATCAGGCGTGGCTTCTTCACCGGCGGCACCGACACGCGGTGCGGTAATCGACACCTCGGCTTCGCCGTTGTTGCGACGCTCCATCATTTTGTCGAGCGGCAGATAAATCATCTGGTTGTTGCTCTTGCTATCGACCACCACCTTCTGCGAGCGCCCGAGGACGTTCTCGACCGCCTCGATGTAGAGACGCTCGCGAGTCACTCGCGGCGCCTTCTCGTACTGCGCCACGAGCAGCTTGAAGCGCTCGGATTCACCTTCGGCGACCGCCACGACCTGCGCTCGATACGCCTCGGCTTCCTCGAGTTGACGGGAAGCACTACCCTCGGCTACCGGCAGGATGCCGCTCGAGTAGGCCTCTGCCTCCTTGACGAGTCGCTCCTTGTCGGCGATTGCCTTGTTGGCGTCTTCTTGCGAGGGCCGCACATCCGTCGGCACCTGAATGTCCGTGAGGTTGACGCTGGTGATGATGATGCCGGTGCCGTATTGATCGAGCGTGCGCTGGATCAATTCTTTGGTCCGGGTGGTCGCCTGTTCGCGCTTGGAGATGAGGATTTCTTCGAGTGTGCTGCGGCCCACGACTTCGCGGATCGCCATCTCGCCCACATCGCGCAGTGTCTGCTCGGGATCCCTCACCTGGAAGAGATAACGTACCGGATCGCGCAGCTGGTATTGCACCGCGAGCGACATGTCGATGAGGTTGATGTCCTGCGTGAGCACCTTCGCGGTGTAGTTCACGCTGCTGACCTTCTGCGTGTTGACCTTGGTCAGCGACTCGATCGGCCAGAGGTGGAACCCCAGACCCGGATCTCGCACCGAGACGAACTGCCCAAAGCGCTGGATGACGCCACGTTCGGCTTGATCGATGGTGAAAAAGCTTTGGTATGCCCAGAGCAGCAACGCAATGCCGCCGATGATGGCGAGCTGCGAGCGGCCATCGCCGAGCGCCTGATCGGGCCCCTCGCCTTCGGGCGGTCCGCCCGAGCCGGGACCCGCGCCCTTCAGGATGTTGTCCAGCTTGCGCTGAAACTTCTTGAAGGCGTCATCGCCCGAGGGCTTGCCGGGGCGTTTGCCCCAAGGGTTTTTCTGGCTGCCGCCAGGTTCGTTCCATGCCATAGGTTTTTTTTGGCGCCGGTTAGGTGATCAGGGGCGCGCGGACAGGTGGGATTGTATGTACCCCCCTTCGCCCGCACAAGTTTGCGGTTCGACGAGCTCGGTCACTTCGACGCCCGGTACACGGGCAAGTTCCCGCGCCTCCGCCTCCGGGATGTTGGCGATCAGGTCGAGTCCGCCGTCGTCGCGGTACTGCTCCTGCTGAACCACACCCGCGGCGAACAGCCTGGCGCGCAGCGCCCCGGCGTGCCGGGCATCCACGTTGATGCGGCGCGGCCTGGCAAAGCGCGAGAGCCGTTCCGCGATCGAGTCCATGAGTGCCTCCAGCCCCTGACGTCGCGCCGCAGAGATCCACACCGAGGTGACCGTACCCAGGGCATCGCGCTCGAGGTGCGGCACCATCTCAAGCCGGTCGATCTTGTTGTACACCCGGATCTGCGGCAGCTCGCCGGCGCCCACCTGCGCAAGCACCGCATTGACCTGATCGATTCGTTCGTCGCGGCGCGGGTCACTGGCGTCGATGACGTGCAGCAGCAAGGTCGCCTCGCGAGCCTCGGTAAGCGTTGACTGGAAGGCCGCCACCAGTTCGTGCGGCAGCTCGCGAATGAACCCCACGGTATCGGCGATCACGATCGGCGATCCACCCGGCAGGGCGACGCGCCGCACGAGTGGGTCGAGAGTCGCGAACAGCTGGTCAGCGACATAGGCGTCCGCGCCGGTCAGCGCGCGAAACAGCGTCGATTTGCCGGCGTTGGTATAGCCGACGAGCGCCACCGATGGAATCGGGATTTCGACCCGGCGCTGCCGACCCGTCTCGCGCTGCTGCTTGAGTTTTTCGAGCCTGCGACTGAGCACGCGCACACGCTCGCCCAGCAGTCGTCGGTCGGTCTCGAGCTGTGTTTCGCCGGGACCGCGCAAGCCGATACCGCCCTTCTGGCGTTCAAGGTGAGTCCAGCCGCGCACGAGCCGGCTCGCGAGATGGCGCAACTGGGCGAGCTCCACCTCGAGCTTGCCCTCGTGGCTGCGGGCGCGCTGGGCGAAGATATCGAGGATGAGCGCGTTGCGATCGAGCACGCGCAGCCCGATGAGTTTTTCGAGGTTGCGTTCCTGACTCGGCGAGAGCGCATGATCGACGAGCACGACCTCGGCGCAGGAATCCACGGCCGCTTGACGGATCTCGTCAGCCTTGCCGCTGCCCACGAAATAGCGAGGGTCCGGGCGCTCACGTCGCCCGGTCACGGTTACCGCCCCGCTGACCCCGGCGGACTCGGCAAGCTGAGCGAACTCCTCGAGATCTTCCGACTCGACGGGTCCGCCAAGGCCGATGCGCACGAGGACGGCGCGCTCGCCGCCACGCGGTCGCTCAAACACTCGTTGAAACGGTCCGTACGACCGTCAATCGGGGTTGAACCATCAAGGCCGAGTCAGACTCACTCAGCAGGCGCCGGGTCCACACCACCCTCAGGCTCTTCGGCCGACGGCAGACGCACGTTGCGCGCGGGAACCACGGTGGAAATGGCGTGCTTGTAGACCATCTGGTTGACGGTGTTCTTGAGCAGCACGACGAATTGATCGAATGAATCGATTTGACCCTGCAGTTTGATGCCGTTGACCAGATAAATGGACACGGGAACACGCTCCTTGCGGAGTTGGTTGAGAAACGGATCCTGCAGGGACTGGCCCTTGGCCATGATTGAGCTCCTTGTCGTTATCGCCAGCGCTTCGGGTTGCCCTGAAGCAAATCTCCCCCCGTCACGTCGACCAATTTATCACGACAAAAGTTCCCTATTTGGCGCTTTGACACACAGAGCACATCGCGTCCACCCAGTGTTCACGCGCTTGGCCATCAAGTGGATTCAGCCGCTGCCAACCCGCATCAGCCGTGATCCAGGTCAATTGGCGCTTGGCCAGTTGACGCGTTGCCGCAATAGCCAATCGAGTAGCCTCGGCAAGATCCATCGTACCGTCGAGATGCTGCCAGAGTTGTCGATAGCCGACCGCCCGCAGCGACGGCGCCTCAGCATGAAGATCTGCGCGTTCGCGCAGGCGACGCACTTCCTCGACAAAGCCCGCCGCGAGCATGGCGTGAAACCGCTGCGCGATCCGCTCATGCAACCACGCGCGCTCATTGGGCACGAGCGCCTGCCGCAGCAGCACCAACTCGGTGGGCGGTCGCGTTTCGGTC
The DNA here is from genome assembly GCA_044351225.1 of Steroidobacteraceae bacterium. GTDB lineage: Bacteria > Pseudomonadota > Gammaproteobacteria > Steroidobacterales > Steroidobacteraceae > UBA964. The sequence goes on along the minus strand of JBILGD010000010.1, from coordinate 13,631 downwards.
TGCCAATCGCTGATCGCTCGACCACTGATTTCGTAGACCTCGAGCGCACGCTGAATGCGCTGCGGATCGTTCGGGTGAATGCGCGCTGCCGCCACGGGATCAACCGCTGCGAGCATCGCGTGCATCGCGGGCCAACCGCGCTCGGCCGCTCGCGCATCGATCGATGCGCGCACGGCAGCGTCAGCCGCCGGCAACTCGGCGATGCCCCGCACCAGCGCCTTGAAGTAGAGCATCGTGCCACCCACGAGAAGCGGCATTCGTCCTCGCGCCCGGACGTCTGCGATCGCCGACAGCGTATCGCGCAAAAATTCCCCGGCGCTGTAGGTCTCCTGCGGATCTCGAATGTCGATGAGGTGATGCGGGATTCGCTCCCGAGTTGCCGCATCGGGTTTGGCGGCGCCGATGTCGAAGCCGCGGTAAACCTGCGAGGAGTCGACACTGACGATCTCCACCGGCAAGCGCTCAGCGAGCGCGAGCGCCCAGTCGCTCTTGCCGCTCGCCGTCGGGCCGGCGAGCAGGATGGCATCGATACCCCTCATCGACCGCGCAGGAATAATTGATCGAGTTGTTCGAGGCTGAGCAAGGTCCACGTCGGGCGACCATGATTACATTGCCCGGCGCGCTCGGTCTGCTCCATGTCACGCAGTAACGCGTTCATTTCCGGCAAGGTCAGTTTGCGATTGGCCCGAATGGCACTGCGGCAAGCGATATTGCCGAGCAAGACGTTTGCGACCGCCTCGAGATGATGGCTGCCCTGCTCATCCGCGAGGTCGCGCAGCACTTCGCGCACGAGTGGCGCCGGATCGATGGTCGAGAGGATCGCGGGCACGGCGCGCACCGCCAAGCGCCCCGGCCCGATGACATCGATCTCGAAGCCGGCACGAGCAAAATCCATCGTCAAGGTTTCAAAGAATTCGGTCTCGTGGGTCGCCACCTCGACCACGCGCGGCTCGAGCAGGCGCTGCGTGGCGACCACGCCCTCAAGATCGTGCTTCATCCGCTCGTAGAGCACGCGTTCGTGCGCGGCATGCGCATCGACCAAGACGAGACCGGCGGCACTTTGCGAGAGGATGTAGACGCCATGCAACTGCGCGATCGCCGTGCCGAGCGCACCGTCGGTGCGCGGATCCAGAGGCTGCGGGATCGATGGTTGCAGCACCGAAGGTTGCAGCACCGAAGGGTGCAGCACCGAAGGGTGCAGCATCGACGGCTGCGGCGAGGACGTCGCACGCCCAAAGTCGAGCATGCGTGGTTCGGCAACGCTGTCGAGCGTCGCGGATCGCGCCGTGGGCGCCGCCACGCCCGCGGTCACGCCGAGCGCCTCGTGCACGCCGCGGAACACGAACTCATGGATCTGGCGCGAGTCGCGAAAGCGCACCTCGAGTTTCTGCGGATGCGCATTCACATCGACCGCTTGCGGATCGAGTTCGAGATACAGCAGATAAGCGGGCTGCCGCCCGTGATACAGCACATCGCGATAACCGAGCCGCACCGCTCCGGCAATCAGCCGATCGCGTACGGCGCGACCGTTGACATAGGCAAACTGCTGATCGCTACTCGTTTTAGCCGCCTGCGGTTGACCGAGCCAGCCCCAGAGCAGCACCGATCCTGAACGACGCTCGAAGGGCAAGGCATCGCGAATGAAATCCTCACCCATGATCGAGGCAATGCGCGCCCGTTTCGCCTCGGGCGTACTCGCGCGCGGCGCATCGAGCAGCACTCGCCCGTCGTGGCGCAGTCGAAATGCGACATCGAAGCGCGCCAAGGCAAAACGCTCGACGAGTCGCGCGATGTGACCAAGCTCGGTGTTCTCGGTGCGCAAAAATTTGCGCCGCGCCGGCACATTGAAAAAAAGATCGCGAACTTCGATCAGGGTGCCGCGTGGCTGCGGCGACGGCGTGACCGGCGAGACCTCGGCGCCATCCACACGGATCTCCGCGCCGCGCTCCGCACCCAGCGCTCGCGTGGCGATACGCAGCCGCGCGACTGAGCCGATCGAAGGCAGCGCCTCGCCGCGAAAACCGAGCGAACGGATGGCGGTCAGATCATCGAGCGAAGCGATCTTGCTGGTTGCATGACGCTGCACGGCGATCGGCAGCTCGTCGGCGCTGATGCCCTGCCCGTCATCGAGCACACGCACCAGACGCGTGCCGCCGCCTTCGATGTCGATATCGATTTGCTGCGCACCGGCATCGAGTGAATTTTCGACGAGTTCCTTGACGAGCGAGGCAGGTCGCTCGACCACTTCGCCGGCGGCGATCTGGTCGACGAGCGCACTCGGCAGCGGTCGAATCGGCACGGCCAGAGCGACGCGCGGACGTCAGAGCTTGCCGGCGTTGGTGCCGACCGGCTCCTCGGCCGTGGCGATCACCTGACGCTGCTCCGCGCGCGCGCGGGCGAAGCGAGATCCATCGGGCGGATGATCGATGAAGTACTGCTTCACGCCATCAAAAATCGCGTTGGCCAGCGCCTCACGACGCTCGGGCTTGCCGAGCAAACGTTCGTCGGCCGGACTTGATATGAAGGCCGTCTCGACCAGCATGGACGGGATATCGGGACTCTTCAGGACAACAAACCCCGCCTGCTGAACCAAAGGCTTGCGCACATCGTTCACCCGGCCGAGCGAGCGCAGCACCCGCTCGGCTGCCACCATGCTCTGGCTAATCTGCGCCGATTGCGCAAGATCGACCAACACGGACGCGATCATCGGATCCTTGTCTTCGAGCGATACGCCACCGGCGAGATCGGCCGCGTTTTCGCGATCAGCAAGCAAACGCGCCTGCTCGTCGGTCGCACCCTTGAGCGAAAGCACGTACACGGACGAACCGGAGACGGAAGGGTCGCGCACCGAATCGGCATGGACAGAGACAAACAGCTGCGCGCCGGCCTCGCGAGCCCGCTTTATTCTTTGACGAAGCGTCAGGAAATAATCGCCTTCGCGGGTCATGATCGCGCGCATGCCGGGCTCGCGATTGATGCGCTCGGTCAGTTGGCGCGAGATGTCGAGCACGACATCCTTCTCGCGCGTGCCGCCCCGACCGATCGCGCCGGGATCCTGCCCACCGTGTCCCGCGTCGATGGCAACGATCACGTCGCGCCCCTCCGCTGGCGGTGCGTGTTCGGTTTTCACGGGCTTGAGGGCGGCAGCGGCCGGCGTGGGGCTCGCCGTGGAGACGGCAAACTCGAAGCGCCGCTGCGCTGCACCGGCCGCCGGCCAATCGACGCGTGCCGCAGGGTCCAGCTCGAATACGAGACGCAGATCACCGTTCGCCTGCGGACCCCTGCGCACTGCACGTACTGCACCGCTCGGTGCGGGCAACTTCAGCGTCGCGCTCGCTTCGGTACGCGGCAGATCGATCACCGCGCGCGAGGGGCTCTCGAGCAGGAAGAACGTGGGCGTCGACGCGTTTTTCAGCTCGACGATCAAGCGAGTGCTGTCGCCCGCGGGCTCGAGCCGCACGGACTGAAGTTGGTTGCCCGGTGCCGGCGCAGCCGAAGCCGGCGACGCGATAGCCATCAGCGCCAACAACGAGGCCGAGAGAGACAGCACCGACAAACGCCGGAAAAGCCGATTCATGAGGCGTAAATGTACCGAAAAATCACGCAATAATTCAACCAAAATCAACACTCTGGCAGAGAAATCAAGAAATTGACCCAAGCTTCGCCAGCCACGCCCCGCCAACTTCGCCGAGCGCCAGAATCTCGATCTGATGGCCCGCTGCCTCGCCGCGCAACCGAATCTCGAGATCCGCCCGCGGCAAGGCGTTACCGGCTCGCTCCGGCCATTCGATGAGCCAGAGCGCACCCGAACTGTCGTGATCCGCAAGACCCAAGGCGAGTACATCCTCGGGTGTACTCAGTCGATAAAGATCGAGATGCAGCACAGTCCACGGCCCCGCCTGGTAATGCTCGAGCAAGCTGAAAGTCGGACTGCGTACCGAACCCTGCACGCCGAGCTCGCGCAGCAAGCCGCGCACCAATGTGGTCTTTCCCGCCCCGAGATCGCCACTCAGATGCACTCGCAGCGCCCTCGAGGGCGGCTCGACTGGCAAGCTGCGGGCGATCGCTGCGCCGAGCTGCGCCGTTGCCTGCTCGCTGTCCGACAGCAGATTTCTTTGCTCGCTGTTCACGATGAGCGGATCACGATGCGCGGATCACGCTGCGCGAATCACGATGGGCAAGCACGCGCTGACTTCGCCCGCCAGCAGCCCCCGATCGACACCCGCGGCGGCCGCATCGCCGGCCAACGCGTGCCAGAGCACGCCGATTTGAGCCGCCTCAGCAGCCGCCAATCCCTGTCCGAGCAGCGCCGCGACGACACCCGTCAGTACATCACCCATGCCGGGCGCCGCCATCGCGGGGTTGCCTGCCGTGCAGAGCCAGGGTGGATGATCGGCTTGCTGATCACTGACCAGGGAGCCCGCGCCCTTCAACACGATCGCCGCGGGGTAGCGTTCGCGCAAAGCCTGCAGCGCTCCCTGCCGATCGACCTGCACAGCGGAGGCAGTGATGCCGAGCAGCCGCCCGGCTTCGCCCGGGTGAGGCGTGAGCACGCAGTCCCGCGGTAAGGCCCAGCATTCGCCAGCGCTGTCTGCGGCAAGCAGATTGAGCGCATCCGCGTCGATGACCGTCGGTCGTGCCGCGGCATGCGCTGCGGCCATCGCCAAGGCAAATACCCTGCGCGACCATAGGGTCTGGCCGAGCCCTGGACCGATCGCCAGCACGTCGACGGCAGCGACCAGTTCTGCGATTTCTTTGTGAGCGTCCGCGTCGCCGACTTCGGCCGCTCCAGGGCCGATGGCCCGCACCATGAGCTCCGCGCAACCCGCAGCGATCGGGACCGCCGAGGATGCATCGCAGAGCACAGTCACGCGCCCCGCGCCGGCACGCAGCGCCGCCTCGCCCGCGAGGCGCGCCGCACCCGGCATGCCCGCACCACCACCGATCACGAGCACGTGTCCAGCCTCGCCCTTGTGCGCCGCACGCGCACGCGGCGCGAGGACACGACGCATCAGGGACGGCTCGAGTGTGCGCAGTGCCGGCAACCCCGCCGCGTGCGCCACGATTTGCGGATTCGCAGCAAGGTCATCGAGCACGAGCTCACCGGTGCACACCGGTCCCTGCGCAAGAAAAGGTCCCATCTTGTGCAGAATGAAGGTCACGGTGAGATCGGCACGCACGGCATCGCCCTGTTCCCTCCCTGTATCCGCGCACAGACCCGAGGGGATATCGAGTGCCACGACGGGTCGGCGAGCGGTGTACGCCGCGCCTCTCTGCGTGCCACTTCGCGTGGCATTGATGAGCTTGATGATGACCGCGGCGTCACCACGCACCGCATCGATCAGACCAATGCCAAGCAGGGCATCGATCAGCACATCGCAGCGCGCGTACTCGCGAACAAAGATTTCGGGCAGTGTATCGCCACGATCCACGCAAGCGAGCACCGGTACGCCCGCCTGAAGACACTCCGCAGCCGCACGCGCCGCATCGCCGCGCAATCGCTCAAGCGGTGTGACGGCGATGACCCGCGGCGATAAACCCCGCGCCAGCGCTAAGCGCGCCAGCGCGTAGCCATCGCCGCCGTTGTTACCGGCGCCACAAACGATCAGCAGCTCGCGCGCGACCGGCCAGCGTGCCTGCAGTTCGCGCAGCGCGCCGCGGGCGGCCCGGCACATGAGCTCGTACCCTGGGACACCCGAGCCGATGAGTGCTGCATCGGCGGCACGCACCTGCGCGGCGCGATGCAGTGCTGCACCCTGCACCATCGCACCTTGCAGCATGGCGTCGTGATTTGTCGGGCCTTGATCGGTTACGGACATGACGGAGCGAGTATACGGGCGTCGATATACTTGCCGCATGTCACCAACCGATCTCACTGCCCTGCGCCGCGATCTCGATGCGCTCGCCGTGGACCTCGGCTTCTCGGCAATCGGCGTGGCCCATCTCGAACTCGCGGAGGATGAAGCCCATCTGCTGCGTTGGCTCGAGCAGGGTCGTCACGGCGCGATGCATTACATGGCTCGTCATGGCACGCGTCGCGCACGCCCCGCCGAGCTCAAGCCAGGTACGGTGTGCGCACTCAGCGTGCGACTCGATTATTGGCCTGCCGAAGCCGCCGACGCCCAAGCCGTGCTTGAGCAAGCCGAACTCGGCTACGTCTCGCGCTACGCCCTGGCGCGCGATTACCACAAGATCATGCGCAATGCGCTGCAGGATCTGGCCGACCGAATCGAGGCACGCATCGGCACTTTCGGGTATCGGGTATTCGTGGATTCCGGGCCAGTCCTGGAAAAAGCGCTCGCCCGCAATGCGGGTCTCGGCTGGATCGGCAAGCACACCAACCTCATTGCGCGCGAAGCGGGCTCGTGGTTTTTTTTGGGCGAGATCTACACCGATCTGCCGCTGCCCGCGGATCCACCGGTCGGCGCGCATTGCGGCAGCTGCGAGGCCTGTATTCCCGCCTGCCCGACGGGCGCGATCACGGCACCCTGGCAGCTCGATGCGCGCCGCTGCATCTCTTACCTGACGATCGAACTACCCGGATCGATCCCCGAAGAATTCAGGCCCCTGATCGGTAATCGGATTTATGGGTGCGATGATTGTCAGCTCGTCTGCCCCTGGAACAAGTTTGCCCAAGCCGCGGCGCATCCTGACCTTAAATCCGTACGACACCGACTCGATCAGGCGACGCTGGTCGAACTCTTTGCGTGGAACGCCGAGGAATTCGAGTCGCGTCTGCGCGGCTCGGCGATTCGTCGCATCGGTCATGAAAGATGGCTGCGCAACATCGCCGTGGCACTTGGCAATCTGCCGCCCGGCAGCGCGATGGCGGCGCGCGCCGTGGAGGCGCTGCGTAGACGACTCGGTGACGACTCAGCTGTGGTGCGCGAGCATGTCGTGTGGGCGCTCGCGAGATTGGCAGCAGACTAGAGGCGCGTGCAGCGCTTGTTGTCGATAAGCCTCGCCTTGCCGAGACGCGCCGCGCACAACACCACGAGATCACTCTCGGAAATGCTCGGCTTGCGCAGGGTGTTGACGCTGACCGCACTGAAATAATCGACCGTAAATCCGTCGGCCGTCAACGCCGCACGCGCTTTTGATTCGAGCTGCATGATCTCGGAAAGCGACCCCTGCCCAAGCTCGATCGCCTCGGCGACCTTGCAGAGCTCTTCGTACATGCGCGGCGCAAGAGCGCGTTCGTCGTCGCTAAGGTACTGATTGCGCGAACTCATGGCGAGCCCGTCGGTGGTGCGCACGGTGGGAGCACCCACGATATTCACCGGAATTTTGAGTTCGTCGACCATGCGACGCACGATCGCCAGCTGTTGAAAATCCTTCTCTCCAAACACCGCCACATGCGGCTGTACGATGTTCAGCAGACGATTGACGACGCTCGCGACCCCCTCGAAATGCCCTGGACGCGACTCGCCGCAGAGGATATCCGTGAGCCCCGGCACCTCGACACGTACCGCATTGAGCAAGCCGTTGGGGTAGATCTCTTCGGCAACGGGTCGGTAGAGCAGATCGCACTGCACCGAGCGCAACAAGTCCTCGTCTTTTTCGGGCGTGCGCGGATAGTGGTTGAAATCTTCGTTCGGACCGAACTGCATCGGATTGACGAAGGCGCTGACGACGTAGTGACGCGTCACCTTGCGCGCGAGGCGACAGAGCGCAAGGTGCCCATCGTGCAGATTGCCCATGGTCGGCACGAAACCGACCTTGCGTCCGGCGCTGCGCCATTCCAGGACTTTTTCTCGAACCTCGGCAATCGTCGTCGCGATCTGCATAACCGCGAAATATTACCCGAATATCAACCGAAACAATGCTCTGGCGCGGGATATGCGACCGATTTGACAGCGTTGACGTAGCGACGCAGCGCCTCAAGGTTATCGCCGGCACCCGCCATGCAATCGAGCACGAAGCGCGGCTTGCGTCCCGTCGTGATGCCGAGCACGTCGTACAGCACGAGAATCTGTCCATCGACATCCGGCCCCGCACCGATGCCGATGACCGGCACGCTCAGCGCCTCGGTGATGCGCCGCCCGAGTTCACTCGGAATGCACTCGAGCAGAATCAGATCCGCGCCCGCCGACTCGAGACGCTTGGCCGATTCGATCATGCGCAAGGCGGAATCCTGCTCGCGACCCTGCACGCGAAATCCGCCGGTCTTGTGCACGGACTGGGGCTTCAGACCCAGATGCGCGCACACTGCGATGTCGTGATTGGCCAAAAACTCCACGATGTCGATCTGCGATGGGCCGCTTTCGAGCTTGACGATTTCCGCACCGCCCTCCTGCATCAGACGCACCGCATTGGCGAGGGCGACATCGCGGGTCGGATAACTCGCGAACGGCAAATCGGCCATCAGCATCGGCCGATGCAGTCCACGCGAGACGGCGCGACAGTGGTAAACCATGTCGTCCATGGTGACCGGCACCGTGGTGTCGTGCCCTTGAATAACCATGCCGAGCGAATCGCCGACCAGCACGACATCGACATTGGCTTCATCGACGAGCACTGCGAAGCTTGCGTCGTAGCAAGTGATCGAGGCGATCTTCTCGCCGCTCGCCTTCATCTTCTCGAGCGTGGCGAGCGAGACCGGGGGGCGCGTCGAGTCGCGCATCTGTAATTGCGTGTACATGGAGGGGCTCCGAACTTGATCAGATCGCCGCGTGTCGCAGCGGGTTGAAATAAAGTCTGCCGCGCTTCATGCGCTGAATGACACCCTGCAACTCGGTGAAGTCGGCCTCGTTGGCTACCGGGTCGATGGCTGCGGCATTGACGATCAGCAGCGGCGCGGAATCGTAATCATGAAAGAAACGCGCATAAGCTTCGTTGAGTTTTTCGAGGTAAGCGCGCTCGATGAGCTGCTCGGCCTTGATGCGTCGTCGCCCGATCCGCTCGAGCAACACGTCGACCGGTGCCTGCAAATAAATCACGAGATCGGGCGTCGGCGGATCGACCACCATGCGCGAATAAATCTGCTCGTATAAACCGTACTCGGCCTCATCGAGAATCACGCGTGCGAACAGACGGTCTTTCTCGAGCAGGTAGTCAGCGACCCGAACCGAGGCAAACAGATCTTCTTGTCGCAGCGCCGCCAGTTGCTGCACGCGCTGAAACAGAAAATGCAACTGCGCCGGCAATGCGGCACCAACCGGATCACGATAGAAGCGCTCGAGGAAGGGATTGGTATCGGCTTGTTCGAGCACAAGCTCGCCGCCCAGCGAATCGGCCAAACGCCGCGCCAGCGAGGTCTTGCCCACACCGATCGGGCCTTCGACGACGATGTAACGATGGGCGACGGCTTCGGACATGATCAGTCGATTCGCTGCAGGCCGCGGTCCGCGACCCGGGCTGCAAGGTCGACGACCCTGCCCATACCCGGGATCCGCAACTCCGCGGCAATGTCACGAAGAGGATACAGAACGAAATCGCGCTCCGGTATCCCGCCATGCGGCAGCACGAGATCCTCGTCCGCCAGGCAAGTCTCGCCGTGTACCAGCAAGTCGAGATCGATCTCGCGCGGACCCCAGCGCACCCGTCCTTCTCGCCGTCCAAGCGCCAGTTCGATCGCACGCAGGTGTTGCAAAAGTGCGCGCGGCTCGAGTTGCGTCAGCAGCGCCGCCACGGCATTCAAAAAATCATCCTGGGCCACCGGACCGAAAGGGCGGCTGCGGTAATACGGCGACACATTGACGAGTCGTGACTGCGGCAAGGCCGCGAGTTGATCGACCGCGGCGCGCAGCATCTGCCGCGAGTCGCCAAGGTTGCTGCCAAGCCCGACGTAGGCGGGCTGCCAGATCCGGGGGTGGTCGTCGGGTCCCTGCACGCGAGATCGGCGCCGCTGCGAAGGAGCGAACTCAGCTCGACGGGGGTCGCGGCCGATTGCTGCGCCCACCGCGGCGACCCCGCCGACGTGCGCTCGGACCGCGGCGCGCGGAACGCCCCTCGCCCGCCGGGGCGCTGCGACCGAGCGCCTCGCTCATCGCGGCACGCTGCTCAGGGCTCGCCGACTGCAAACGATTCCACCAGTCGACGAGGGCGCGATCGGCCATGCCAAACTCGGCGCGCAATTGCAGTAAATCAAACGCTGCGCGGAAGCGCGGATGTTCTAGCGTACGCAGTGCACGCCGACCACGCGGGGCCTCGAGACGGGGCTGCAGGGCGAACATGTCGCGTACGCCTAGGATGAAGCGACGATGCACGGCAACTCGGCGATAGATGTCGCGCATCACCGAATCGACGGCATCGAGAATGGTGCCGATCTCCTGCCACTCGCTGCGCGGCCGCTGCTCGATGGCAAGCCCAATCGGCCCGTACAGCAGCAATGCGAACAGGAACGACGGGGTCACCGGCCGATCCGCCTTGACGCGCGCATCGGTATTGGCGAGACCCTGGATGAGCATGCGCTCGGGCGCACTGCCCGGATGTTTGCGCGCAAAGGCAGCAACGCTCGGTAGCAATACCTCGAGCAAACCTCGATCGCGCAGGACGCGATAACTCTCGGCGCCGTGTCCCGTCAAAAAAAGCTTGAGCGTCTCGTCAAAAAGACGCGCGGGCGGTACGCCCTCGAGCAAATCGCGCAAACGTGCAATCGGCTCTGCCGTCGCTGACTCGATATGAAAACCGAGTTTTGCCTCGAAGCGTACGGCGCGCAGCATGCGCACCGGATCTTCGCGATAACGCGTCTCGGGATCACCGATCAGACGCAGGCGCTTGGCCTTGACGTCGGCGAAGCCATCGCAGTAATCCCAGACCGAGAAATCCGCGATGTTGTAGTAGAGCGCGTTACAGGTGAAATCGCGACGCCAGATATCATCGTCGATCGTGCCGTACACGTTGTCGCGCAGGATGCGACCGCTATCGTCGACCACCCTCTCCAGCGACTCGTCGAAATCGTGCACGTCACGCGAGTCGAGCAGCGGCCCGTCGTCCACGAGGTCGGCCGAATCGTCCCCATCATCGCCGACGCCCTCACCCGCTTCGAGATCGAGCTCATCATCGGCAGCGTCCAGCACGGGCTCATCGCCCTGCGAGGGGGCACCCGAGGCACGAAAGGTTGCCACTTCGATGATCTCGCGACCGAAGAACACATGCGCCAGCCGAAAACGACGACCGACCAGACGGCAATTGCGGAACAGGCGCTTGACCTGTTCGGGTAGCGCATTGGTGGCGACGTCGAAATCCTTGGGCTCGAGACCGAGCGTGAGATCGCGCACACAACCGCCCACGAGGTAGGCCTCGAAACCGGCCTCGCGCAGGCGATAAAGCACGCGCAAAGCCTCGGGGGCGATCTTCGAGCGCGAGATCGGATGCGAATCGCGGGGGATGATTTGGGCGAGTCGGGGGGCGGCCTCGGGTGAGGCGTGAGTAGGATTCAATGCTGTATCTGTCCGCTGTTAGGTTCTGGCCGCTTGAGCAAACGGGGCGGACGCCTATAATACCGCGCCTTCAACGCCTGTATCCGGCCCAACGCTCCTTTCGTCTAGAGGCCCAGGACATAGCCCTCTCAAGGCTGTAACACGGGTTCGAATCCCGTAAGGAGCGCCATTTAATCAGGGGGGTTAGCGGCCTAGCCTGGCTCGCCACCGCTCGTCGTCAGGGGTACACGCCTATGCTGCTATCCGCGCGGATAGATGGGCTGCGGCTGCGGGCCTTGCGAACTCGACTGGACGCCCTGCCGCGGACAATAAGAACGTTCCCGAGGGCAATCGCGCGCGTGCCTGTTGCAGCGCGATCGGCAGTCACCCTCGTCGAGATTGGATGTACTGCTGGAACTCGTCCCGACGTGTTTGCCACGGCTCATCAGGGCCAAAGAAATCGCCAGCGTGGTTCGTAATCGTGCTGACGAGAACCTGGGGCAAACTCTTGCGTTCCAATCCCTTGACTCCACGACCTCGCCATAGCAATGAGCCCGTGCGTTGCCCCATGTGCAGCCATGGGCTCCAAGACGTAAGATTGACCCACGTATGCAATGCTCTCGCCGAGGATACGCGACGATCGAGCGCCTCTGACTTGGGCGCCTCAAACGTGGTGGCGAGTGTTGCGAAGCCACTCTCGCCCGGCGAGGCTTTCGGCCAGTCCTTTGGCTGCAGCGGGTGTTTGTACGTGAACGCCAACTCGTACCCATGAATGATTTCGGCGGCACTTTGCTGCCAATTCGCCGGGGCGTACATCGCCCGTTTGCCGAGTGCCACCAGCTCCCGCGAATGATCCAGAGTCTCCGGTCCGGACGCGATTACCGGAACATCGAGCTCTTCCGCAGTCAACGGATTGAGGAGTCGCGTGATTGGCTCACGGGTCTTGTAGTCGGCAAACGTCATGACATCAAAACGCCGCGACCGCATACCGCCATCGGCGAGGCTGAACCAATGCGTCTTGGTTATGCCTTGGTATCGCAGCAGCGGCGTCGTCGCCGCTCCGGGGGATACGACGAAGACCACGCCGGAATAAGCCGCATAGACAATTCCTGTCGTCAGCGAACCAATCAACCGAATGAGAACTTCGTAGGCCTGATCCGGTTGTGCCGGGTCGAACAGTACTTTTTCGGATCGCTCCGACTGCGGACGTCCGTCATGCGAGGCGATCAGCGCGCCGAGCGCTGCAAATGACGTTAGTACCTGTCTTCGCGTGCCCATGGCGATCAGAAGCGGTACTTCGCCCTGAGTCCCAACTCTCGCCGTTCCGGCAGGGTTGGCTGCAGGATCGACGGCAGGACGAGCGTGGCGGGGGCTGGAGAAAGTCGGAACGAGGTTCCAGCCAGATCGACATTGAAGTATGCCGACTTGACCTTCCGGTCATCGAACATGTTGTTGACATACCCGACGAAAGACCAGGCTCCCGAGTCGAGACCAATCGTGGCATCAGCCGTCACGTAGCCCTTGAGCCATGACAAGTTGGTGTCATCGATGAAACGCTTGCTTGTGCCTCGAAGGCCGAGTTCACCGAACCATGACATCGATTCATTCACGGGCTGCTTGTAGAGGGCACTTAACTGTACCGAGTGGGTGGGTGCAGACTCGAGTGTCCGACCAGAAAGATCGATCCTGCACTGGCGCGAGGCGATGGTTGCACCGGCGACGGGGCGCTCGGTCGGATTGACAACCCTTTGAATGGTTCCATCGGGAAGTCTGTAGTTCACAACCGCCGTACAAGCCTGATTGCGCGCAACGGTTGCGCCGCTCGTCGCGTCCAGCTGGTAATCCTTGTACTCCGAGTCCAGCCAGGAATAGCCCAAGTTCACCGACAGACGTTCCGTCACCGCAAAGCTGCCCTCTAGATCGAGGCCCCTGACGCCGGCGGACGATGCATTGAGGATGCGTACGGCCGTGAGCCCGTTCGGCAGAATCACCTGCGTCGAGACCTGCTTGTCCTTGTAGTCCTGGTAGAACACGGCGGCGTTGACGATCGCACGACCGCCGAGAAGCGTGCTCTTCACGCCGGCTTCGTAGACCCACATCTTCTCGGCGGCATACTGAAAGTTGTCGCGAATCAATGGCGAGTTTCCGCCATTGAGAGTGGAGATGCCGCCTGGCTTCACACCCTGCGCGGCAGCAAGATATGTCAGCACATCTTCGCTGAAACGATAATTGATGCTGATGCGGGGAGTCGTGAAGTTCGTTTTGGTG
>JBILGD010000057.1:0-15610 GCA_044351225.1 Steroidobacteraceae bacterium | reverse complement strand
GCTTCGTTCACCTCGGGCGCTTCGACGATGGAACCCTCCTCGGCCACCGGCAAGGCGAGCTGCGGGTTGAGATCCGCCATCGCTTTAAGCTCCGCAAGCGGCGGCAACTCGTCGATCGAACGCAAGCAAAAATAATCGAGGAAGCCCTTGGTCGTGCCGAGCAATTCAGGACGGCCCGGCACGTCGCGGTGACCCACCACCCTCACCCACTCGCGCTCCATGAGCGTCTTGACGATATTGGGATTGACCGCAACACCACGCACCGATTCGATCTCGGCACGTGTGATGGGTTGCCGGTAGGCAATCAGCGCGATCGTCTCGAGCAAGGCGCGCGAGTATTTCTGCGGCCGCTCGGGCCAGAGGCGCGAGATCTCGCGAGCGTAGTTCTGGCGGATCTGTAGTCGCCAACCGCTCGCGGTTTCTTTGAGTTCGACGGCACGCTCGGCATAGCCGGCCGACAATTCCTCGAGCGCAGTCAGCAGCTGCGGTTTTTGCGGGCGGCCGTCCTCGTCGAAAAGCTCGGCGAGATCGCCCAAGGGCATCGGCCTGCCGGCGGCGAGCAGAGCCGCCTCGATCACGTTGCGAATATGGTCACTCATTGGGAATCTTTGTCTCCCGGGATGATCTCGTCGCCAGGTTCATCGGCGCCCTCGTCATCCCCATCTTCTACGCCAAACAATTCTTCATCGGAGACCAACGTGTCGGTGCTCACGGCATCGCCCGCGTCGATCTGCATCGCCACCGCACCGCCGGTATCGACCGGCGCCCCATCGACGAGTCGCAAGTGCGGCGACTGCGCCGAGCGCACATGCAATGGCCCGTATACCTCGGTTTGCACGAGATCGAGCAGTCCCTCACGGACAAGTTCGAGGATGGCCACGAAGGTGACCGTCACGCCCATTCGTCCTTCCTCGGCGCGGAACAGCGTTTTGAACTCGACAAAATGCCCGCCATCGATCGCCGCGAGGACATCGGCCATGCGCGCCCGCACCGACAGGCGTTCGCGCTGCACGTGATGGTGCTGGAACATCGCGGCGCGCGAGACCACCTCGCGAAACGCCATGATCATTTCCTGCAACGTGACCGTGGGCAGCGTCGCCGCCGAGCGACGAACATCGGTAGCCGCGCTTGCAGGCCAGGTATCACGCTCTTCTCGCGGCAGCCGATCGATGCTCTCTGCCGCCTGCTTGAACCGTTCGTATTCCTGCAACCGACGCACGAGATCGGCGCGTGGATCACTCTCATCGAGCGTCGCGTCGCTCGAGCGCGGCAGTAGCATGCGCGACTTAATCTCGGCGAGCGTCGCCGCCATCAGCATGTATTCGCCGGCGAGTTCGAGCTGCAGATCCTGCATCAGCTCGATGTAGTTCATGTACTGCCGCGTGATGTCGGCGAGCGGAATATCGAGGATGTCGAGGTTCTGCTTACGGATGAGATAGAGCAGCAGATCGAGCGGCCCCTCGAAGGCTTCGAGGAATACTTCGAGCGCCTGCGGCGGGATGTAGAGGTCGCGCGGCAACTGGGTCAGTGGTTCGCCTTGCACGACCGCGAACGGCATTTCGGCCTGCGAAGGGAGCATGCTCTCCTGCGCATCCTGCGGACTCGGCACGAGTCGAAGTTCGGGTTTGCTCATGAGTGGCTCGGGGTATGAACGGCTGAAGGGATGCGAGGAGACAAATCAGTCGCCGCGCAAGTGCATGGCCTGCCGCACTTCGTCGAGCGTCTCGCGCGCTGCTTCGCGGGCTTTTTCGCCGCCCTCGGTAAGGATCGCGCGCACGAGCTCCGGGTTGCTCTCGTAGTCGGCCGCACGCTGGCGCATCACGGTTGTCTCCGCCACCACCTTGTCGATGAGCGGCTTCTTGCACTCGAGACAGCCGACGCCGGCGCTTCGGCATCCGGCCGCCGCCCAGCTGCGCGTCGCCTCGTCGGAATACACCTCGTGCAGCGACCAGACGGGACACTTCGCCGGGTCGCCCGGGTCGGTGCGCCGCGCACGCGCCGGGTCGGTCTGCATCGTCTTGAGCTTCTTCGCAACCGAATCCGGATCCTCGCGCAGACCGATCGTGTTGCCGTAGGACTTCGACATCTTGCGTCCATCGACACCCGGCAACTTGGGCGTCGGCGTCAGCAACACCTGAGGCTCGGGCAGGATCGCGAGACCCGAGCCCTCGAGATAGCCGAGCAGTCGCTCGCGATCGGCGACGGTGATACGGGCGTCACCCTGCACGAGCGCACGCGCCTCTTCGAGCGCAGCGACCTCACCGGCTTCCTGAAACTTACGGCGCAGTTCGCGATAGCGCTTGCCGTGGCGCGACCCGAGCTCCCCAATCGCCCGCTCGGCCTTCTCTTCGAATCCCGCCTCCTTGCCAAACAGGTGATTGAAGCGCCGCGCAATCTCCCGCGTGATCTCGACGTGTGCGATCTGATCTTCGCCCACCGGTACGAATCCGGCGCGGTACAGCAGAATGTCGGCCGATTGCAGCAAGGGATAACCGAGAAAGCCGTAGGTCGCGAGGTCTTTCTCCTGCAACTCGGCCTGCTGATCTTTGTAGGTCGGCACGCGCTCGAGCCAGGAGAGCGGCGTAATCATCGACAGCAACAAATGAAGCTCCGCATGTTCGGGGACATGCGACTGCACGAACAAGGTCGACACACCCGGATTGAGCCCTGCCGCGAGCCAATCGATCACCATTTCGTGGATAAACTCCGGCAGCTTGCTCGTGTCCTCATACCCCGTGGTCAAGGCATGCCAGTCCGCCACGAAGAAAAAGCAGGGATACTGGTATTGCAGATCGACCCAGTTGCGCAGTGCCCCGTGATAGTTGCCGAGGTGCAGCTGGCCGGTCGGCCGCATGCCCGAGAGCACGCGATTGAGGGGCGGATTGCTACCCACGATCCGCTAATCCACATGAAATAATTATCATAATGTCCTGTTTTAATTCGCTTTTTTAGCCTCTAGCAGGGGTTTCAAGCCCGCCCTGCCAAGACGCTGCCCGAATTATACCGGCTGGCGTGGATTAGAGGCCGAATGGCTCGAGACTGCCGCGCCCCCGACGAACGACCACCGGCGGCTTGGCCGCGAGGTCGATCACCGTGGTCGGTTCGAGTCCGCACGCACCACCATCGAGGATCGCATCGACGGCGCTGCCGAGGCGCTCCTCGATCTCGTCGGCGTCGTTGAGTGGCAAACCATCGCCCGGCAACATCAACGTGGAGCTCATCAGCGGTTCGCCGAGCTCCGCCAGCAGCAGCTGCGCGACTTTGTGCTCCGGAATACGGATCCCGATGGTGCGCCGCTTCTCGTGCTGCAGCCGCCGTGGCGTCTCGCGGGTCGCTTCCAAGAGAAACGTGTATGGCCCAGGCGTGCAGGCCTTGAGCAGGCGGAACTGCCAGGTATCCACCCGCGCATACTTTGCGATTTCGGTCAGATCACGACACACCAGCGTGAAGTGGTGGTGCCGATCGGCCTCGCGGATGCGGCGGATGCGCTCGAGCGCCGCCTTGTCGCCGATATGGCAACCGAGCGCGTAACAGGAGTCCGTGGGATAGGCGATGACGCCCCCTTCGCGCACGATTTCGGTGGCGCGGCGGATGGCGCGCAGTTGCGGGTTGTCGGGATGGAGGGCGAAACGTTCCACCGACGTATGATAGGCGCCCCATGCAGACCTTGATCGAGTTCCTGCCACTCATTGCCTTCCTGCTCGCCTACCAGTGGGCGGGTATTTATGCGGCCACGGCGACGTTGATGGTCGCGATGGCCGTACTGCTCGGCGTCAACCGGTGGCGAGCAGGCGAGATTGCGCCCTGGCACCTCGCGAGCGCCGATACCGAGGCCAAACCGGAGCGCGAAACCCCATGACGGCGACCGAGCAAGCCTCGCCACTGACCGACGCATTGCGCGCTCGATTGCAGGGTGCCCTGCAACCCGACCTACTCGAGATCCGCGACGACAGCGCCCTGCACACCGGTCACGCTGGCGCACGCGAGGGGGGGCATTTTCACGTCCTGATCCGCTCGGCGAAGTTTGCGGGGCTGATGCCGCTCGCGCGGCACCGACTTGTTTACGCCGCCGTCGGCGATTTGATCGGGCGCGGCGTGCACGCCCTGTCCATCGATGCCCGTCTGCCGTCATAATTGCGGCTTCAACTTGCCTCCACTTCGACTGAGAGAACTCATGAAAAATTCGCGTGTGCTTACCGTAGTCGCCGTCTCCCTGTTGCTCGCGGCTTGCCAACCCAAGGGCGAGACCGCCGACGATGCGGATGCGGCCGCCCGCAAGCCGGTGGCGACCTTGAACGGCAAGAACATCACCCAAGGTGAATTCGACGCCTTCGTTCAGCAGATTGCGGGTCGCCCCTCGAGCGAACTCGATGCCGAGCAAAAGAAGCGCGCCCTCGAGTCGCTGATCAACCTGCATGTGCTGGCGAATCAGGCCGAGAAAGACGGTCTGCACAAGAAGCCGGATCTTGCCGCCGAACTCGAGCTCACCCGTCTCAATATCCTGCAGCAGGCGGTCGCTGCGCAGTATCTCGAAGGCAAGACGCCCACCGAGCAGGAACTCAAGGCCGAGTACGATGCGCAGGTCGCGCAGATGTCGCGTAACGAATACCGCGCCCGTCACATCCTCGTGCCGACCGAAATCGCGGCAACACAGATTCTCGAGCGCCTCAAGAAAGGCGAGCGTTTCGAGAACCTCGCCAAGGACTCGCTGGATTCCTCACGCGAGAACGGTGGCGATCTCGGCTGGTTCAACCCCTCGAGCATGGTCAAGCCGTTCGCCGACGCCGTCATGGCGCTCAAGAAGGGCGAGACGATCGCCAAGCCGGTGCAGACGCAGTTCGGTTGGCATGTGATTCGTCTCGACGATGTTCGCGAGACGCAGCCGCCGCCGTTCGATCAGGTCAAGCAGCAGCTCAATCAGGCTGTACTCGGCAAGAAATTCCGCGCCTACAGCGACGAGCTCGTCAAGGCTGCCAAGGTCGAGAAAAAGATCTGATCACCCACGCCCGCTGATTTCTTTGTGGCGGCGATCGTCCGATCAGGGCGGTCGCCGCTCCGCAAGGATGCGCAGCAGCGCCGCCTCATCGATCACCGGCACGCCGAGCTCCTCGGCTTTGCGGAGCTTGGAGCCGGCTTCCGCGCCCGCCACCAGATAACTGGTTTTTTTCGACACGCTGCCCGCTGCCTTGGCGCCGAGCGCCCGCAGCGCATCCTCCGCCTCCTCTCGCCCCAGGGTCTCGAGCGAACCGGTCAGCACAAACGTCAGACCCGCGAGCGGCTGGTCAGCGGCGGCGCCCAAGTTCGTTTCGGGCCAGCTCACGCCGGCTTCGCGCAAACGACGAACGACCTCTCGATTGTCGACATCGGCAAAGAATTCGACGACCTGTGAGCCGACTACGGGCCCGACATCCGGCGTCCGTTGCACGCTCGGAAGATCCGCTGACATCAAGCTATCGAGCGTGCCGAAATGCCGTGCAAGCGATGCGGCCGTCGCCTCGCCCACATCACGAATCCCGAGGGCGAACAAGAATCGGGCGAGCGTAGTGCTCTTGGAGCGCTCCAGCGCAGCAACCACGTTCTCGGCGGACTTTTGTCCCATACGCTCGAGCGCTGCGAGAGTCGGCACATCGAGTCGATAGAGATCGGCGGGTGTCTCGACGAGGGCCGCTTCAACCAGCTGATCGACCAATTTCTCGCCGACCCCTTCGATATCGAGCGCGCGGCGGGCAGCGAAGTGACGCAAGCGCTCCTTGCGTTGCGCGCTGCAGCGATACGCTCCGGTACAACGAGCGACGGCCGCGTCGGCGTCACGCTCCACGGGTGAGGCGCAGACGGGGCAGCGAGTCGGCAGACTCACCGCACGCGCGCCGTTCGTCCTTCGTTCCGGCAGGACCCGCGCGACCTCGGGAATCACGTCACCGGCACGGCGCACCACGACCGTATCGCCGATCCGCACATCTTTGCGGGCGATTTCGTCCATGTTGTGCAGCGTGGCATTGCTCACCGTCACTCCGCCGACGAACACGGGCTCGAGCCGCGCAACCGGCGTCAGCGCCCCGGTCCTGCCCACCTGAAACTCCACGTCACGCACCACCGTGAGTGCTTCTTCCGCCGGAAATTTGTGGGCGACTGCCCAACGCGGTGCACGCGAGACAAAGCCAAGCTGCTGTTGTGCGGCGCGACTGTCGACTTTGAAAACGACGCCGTCGATCTGGTAAGGCAGTGTTGTCCGTCTTCGCGCGATGTCGTGGTAGTACTCGAGGCAGCCTTCTGCACCGCGGACGCGACGGGTCTCGGGCGACACGCGCAAACCAAGTCCGCGCAGCAGCTCCAGCGTGCCCGCGTGCGTCTCTGGCAAATCCCAGCCTTCAAGCACGCCGATCGAATAAAAGAAGATATCGAGCGGACGTTGCGCGGTGATGCGCGGATCGAGTTGCCGCAAACTGCCGGCCGCGGCATTGCGCGGATTCGCAAAAACCTTCTCGCCACGACGCGCCGCCTCGGCGTTCAGTTTTTCAAAGCCCGCCACGGGCATGAAAACCTCACCTCGAGCCTCGATCAAGGGCGGCGCCTCGCCATGCAAATGCAGCGGCAGCGAGCGTACCGTGCGCACATTGGCGGTCACGTCCTCGCCCGTCGTGCCGTCACCGCGCGTGGCTGCCCGCACCAGCATTCCGCCCTCGAAGGTCACCGCAATGGCGAGGCCATCGAGTTTCGGCTCCGCGGAATAATCGATTGGCCCGGCGATCCCCAAACGCTCGCGCACCCGCCGATCAAACGCCCGCAGCTCATCTTCGCTGAAGGCGTTGTCGAGCGAGAGCATTGGCACGCGATGGCGAACCTCGGCGAACTCGTCGGACGCGACGGCGCCAACCCGCTGCGTCGGGGAATCCGCCGTGACCAGGCTCGGGTAGTCTTTTTCGAGCGTCTGCAGTTCGCGCAGCAAACGATCCCACTCGGCATCCGGGATCTGCGGATCATCCAGAACGTAGTAGCGATAGTTGTGATACTCGATCTGCCGGCGCAGCTCGACAACACGCGCGCGAGTCGATTCGGGCGGCAATTCTGCCGCGCTCACCGATCAGCCCGCCGCAGCCGCGGCCTCGCGGCGCATCTCGGCCAGTCTAGTCTCGGTCAACGGCTGTCCGGTCGAGTCCTGCAACTCGCCTTTCAGCCGTTGCGCAAGCGTGTGGCCCGCCAGCAGCAATTTGTCGACGGCATCGCGCCCCGGCAATGGCCCAGGCAGCACAGCAAAAACATTGATCCCGAGAAACAGACTGGAGTCCATGATCGCGAGATCGAAATTGCCAGGCTTTGTCAGGCTTGCCGCACTGAGGAGAATTCGACCATCGGCCATCACACGATGAAAAATCGCCATGTCACCGTGAACGAAACCCTCGCCCTGCAGGGCCTGCCGCAGACTCGCACCCGTGAAGCGTTCGCCGCTGCGCGCGACGACGCGAAGTGCAACGATGACGCGACGATCTTCATTCGGTAACTCGAGACGAGGTGAACTCGACGGACTCGAGCGCGGGGTTTCTTGACCCAGCTCGCGCGCAGGCTGCGCTGATTCTGGCTGCGCGGGTGACGACTGCGCGGACGCGGGCGGCTCGGAGGTCGGTGGTGCTTGAACAACTTCGCTTGCGGCGGTGTCCATCTCAACCGCGGGGAGCTTCGTCGCGGACACCGAGCTATGCATGAGCGGCAAACCCTGACCCGTCGAGGGCCCACGCATCGCCACATCAAGATCGATGAGGGGCGGTTCGGTCAGTCGGTCGCGCGTCGAGATTTCGGGCAGCGTGAGCGTCGGCTCCTCGCGCGTGGAGGACTCCGCGCGAGTGGGGAGCTCCGCGCGGAACAACGGGTCCGTGGCAACACTGCGCTCGCTCGCTTCGCGCGCCGCCCCCAAGGGACCCTTGAGATATTCCTGTTCAGCTCGCTTGGCGCGGCGCCGCTGCAGCACTTCCCAGATGATGATGCCGCCGACAAGCACGGCACCGATCAGCAGCAATGCCATCCGCAGATCTTCGGTGATGACTGTGACAAGTTGTTCCATCGCCGACCCGATCCTCAGCTTGCCGCGAGACGCACGGCCTCATCCACATCGACCGCCACGAGACGGGAGACGCCCGGCTCGTTCATGGTGACGCCGAGCAGTTGCGAAGCAAGCTCCATCGTCACCTTGTTGTGCGTGATGAAGATGAACTGCACCCGGGTTGCCATCTCCCGAACGATGTCGCAGAACCGACCCACATTGTTCTCGTCGAGCGGCGCGTCAACCTCATCGAGCAAGCAGAACGGCGCCGGATTGAGATCAAAGATTGAGAAGACTAGCGCGACGGCCGTGAGCGCCTTCTCGCCACCCGAGAGCTGCGAAATCGTGACGTTGCGCTTGCCGGGCGGACGCGCCATGACCGCAACGCCTGCAGTGAGCGGGTCCTCGCCGACCAACTCGAGGTAGGCATGACCGCCGCCGAAGAGGCGCGGAAACTTCTCCTGAAGACCGGCATTGATCTTGCTGAAGGTATCGTCGAAGCGCGTTCGTGTTTCTTTGTCGATCTTGCGCATCGCCTCTTCGAGGGTCTCGAGCGCAGAGGTCAAATCGGCAAACTGACGATCGAGGTATTCCTTGCGTTCGCTGTTTTCCTTGAGCTCGTCGATCGCCGCAAGGTTGACCTGCCCCAAGCGTTCGATATCGGCGCGGATTTCGGCGAGCTGGACTTCCCAAACACCAACCTCCGCCGCCTCCGACAAGCCGGCAATCACCTGCTCAAGATCAAACTGGGTCGCCGCGAACTGCTCGGCGATCGATTCGCGTCGCACGCGTGTCTCCTGCGCAGCGAGTTTCGCCTGCTCCATCGCCTCGCGCGTGTCGTTCACGCGACGCTCAGCGGCCTGTCGCCGCTCATCGAGTGCGCGAAGCTCGGCGTCCGCATCTTCAAGCACCCTGCGCGCCTGCGACAGTTCGCTCTCGATCTCGAGGCGACGCGACAACAAGCCGTCAAGTTCACCCTCAAGTTCGATGATCGGCGCCTCGCCACCCGACAGTTCGCCCTCGAGCTCCGCTGCCCGAGCCACCAAGTGAGTGCGCTGTTCGCTCGCGCGTCCCAGACCCACTTCCATCGAGGCTGCGGCCGTGCGACGCCCCTCGGCGCGTACCAGCAGATCGCGCGCCAGCAATTGACAGGATTGCGAGGCTGCTCGAGCCTGCGCGAGTTCATCGCGCGCCTGATCGCGCGAGGCTTCCAGTTCCGGGCGACCCGCATCGAGCTCGCTCACCCGCACCACACCGCGCTCGAGTTCAGAGCGTGCGCGCGCGAGTGATTCATCGGTGACGCCGATTTCGCGCGCCACGTCGATCGATTCTTCCTCGAGTCGCTGCCGACGCGCCGCTGTTTCCTGGGCGCGGGCGCGACCTGCCTTGAGCTGCCCCAGCAGATCGGCATGCGCGCGATGCGCTTGCTGGATACGGCCCTGCACATTATCGCGCGCTGACTCCGCGCTCGCCAAAGAATTTCGCAGATCCTGCAACGCCGTTTCGAGTTCGCGGACCTGACTCTCGCGTTCGCCGAACTCACCGCGCAACCCCTTCAGCCGTTGCTCGCGCTCAAGTACGCCGGCATGCGCATCACCGCCACGCGCGACGCGCAGCCAACCACGTCCCACCCATTCGCCCGACCGAGTGATCAGCGATTGACCGGCAGCAAGATGACGGCGCGCTGCCAGGGCTTCGGCGAGGCTATCAACAACCCGTACCGAGGCGAGCACGTCGAGGACGGCCTGCGGGCCGCGCAGCTTGGCCGCCAGCGAGTCAGCGTCAGTCGGTGCCCCCGCGGCACCGATTTCAAAGATAGCGACTTGTGCACCCTCGGCAGCACCGACCGCCTCGAGCCAGTCGTCCAGACCCTCGACGCAGACCGCCTCGAGATAATCGCCAAGCACCGTCTCGACCGCGCGCTCATAACCGCTCTCGACCACCAGCGCCTCGGCCACGCGCTGCCGATCGGCGAGACCGACCGTCTTCAGCCACTCGCTCGCCCGCGCGTCAGCTCGACCCAGCGCCGCGCGCTGCAGTGCCTCGACCGACATGACCTCTGCACGGGACTTCTCGCGGCTCGTGCGGGCAGACTCGAGGCGTGATTCCGCGCCCTGCTGCTCCTGACGCAAACGCTGCACCTCAGCCACGGCCCCGGCCAGACTTTGCGAGAGCTCCTCAGCCGACTGTCGGGCTGTAGCCTCGCGCTCGCCGAGTTCCAGCAATTGCCCTTGGGTTTCCTGTTGCAACAGTGCGTCGCGTTCGAGATCGATGCGATCACGCTGCGCACGCAAGCGACGCAATTGGTTTTCGAGTTGCTCGATACGCGCACGCTCGACCTGCACAGTCTGATTGGCAGAGCCGAGCTCTTGGTTGAACTGCTCCCAGCGCTGTTGCCAGTTCGCCTGAGAACGCTCCGCTTCTTCGAGGCGTGCCGCCGCGGTCTGTTCGGTCCGCTGGGCTTGTTCGAGTTCCGGCGCAAGGCGCGCCAACTCATCGCGGATGTTGATGAGCTCCTGCTCATCACGAGCGATCTGCGCCGCGAGCGAATCGAGCGTGACACGCGCCTGATCGAGATCGCGACGCTTGCGCTCGCGAGTCTCGCGAGCGTACTGCACCTGCTGCTCCGTACGGGAAATGTCCGCCCCGACCGCATAGAAGCGGCCCTGCACCTGGGACACAGCATCGGTTTGCTCAGCATGAAAGGCCCGCTGAGTTTCGATCGCCGCTTCCGCCGAGCGCAGATCCGCCAGCGCCGCCTGCATGGCGAGTTCACGCTCACGCACCGCCGAGTCGTGAACTTCGGCACCACTGTCGAGGTCACGCAACCGCAGAGCCAGCAGCTCTGCGGTCAGTCGGCGCTCGCGCTCCTTGAGTTCCTGATAGCGACGAGCCGTGTTCGCCTGACGGGTCAGATGCCGGATCTGCTTGTCGATCTCGTCACGCAGATCCTGCAGACGCTCGAGATTCTCGCGCGTGTCGGCAATTCGATTTTCGGTTTCGCGACGCCGCTCCTTGTATTTGGAGATGCCGGCGGCCTCTTCGATGAAGGCGCGCATGTCATCGGACTTTGCCTCGATGACTCGCGAAATCATTCCTTGCTCAATGATCGCGTAGCTGCGCGAACCGAGACCCGTGCCGAGGAAGAGCTGCGTGATGTCCTTGCGGCGGCAACGCGCACCATTGATGAAATAAGCGCTGACACCCTCGCGCGAGACCTCGCGACGCAGTGCTACTTCATTGAAGGCTGCATAGGTGCCGCCGATCTTGCCATCCGAATTGTCGAATACGAGTTCAACCGACGCCTTGCCCACCGGCTTGCGCGTGCTAGAGCCGTTGAAGATGACATCGGCCATCGAATCGCCACGCAAATGCTTCGCGGACAGTTCGCCCATCACCCAGCGCACCGCATCGATGACATTGGATTTGCCGCAGCCGTTCGGACCGACGACGCCAGTGAGGTTGCTGGGAAAGGTAACGCTGGTCGGGTCGACGAAGGACTTGAAACCGGCCAGCTTGATCTTGGTCAATCGCATCGTGCGGAAAAGCTCCCGGCGGGGGCCCGCCGAATCGCCGCGTAGTGTAAATTAAACGTCATCCCAACGCCCAACCGCACGCAACCATCTCCATACGCTCATGCCCTCACAACCGACGACGACTCTTGACACCTTCCCGAATCCGAAGCCTGAAGCGGACTACACGATCCGCATGACGATTCCCGAGTTCACCTGCCTTTGCCCGAAGACGGGCCAGCCCGATTTCGCCACGCTCGAACTCGAATACGTGCCGGATCTGGCCTGTGTCGAGCTCAAATCACTCAAGTCCTACATCTGGTCATTCAGGGATCACGGCGCCTTTCACGAGGCCGTCACCAACCACATCGCCGACGCCCTGGCCGGGGCGACCGCGCCGCGGTACCTCAAGTTGACCGCGCGCTTCAATGTGCGCGGCGGCGTGTACACCACGATTGTTGCCACCCGCCGCAAGCCCGGTTGGGTACCCGAGTCGGCCGTCACACTGCCCTGAGCGATTCGCACTTCCCTGCCCCGGAGTTTGCCGGTATTCTCGCGCGTCCCGCAGAGCGCCTGACGCGACGAGGAGCGCCTGATGACGGCAAAGAAAACGCCTCCCAAGACTTCGAAAACCGCCAAACCTGCTGCTCCGGCAAAGTCCGCACCAGCGAAGCCCGCCGCAGCCAAAGTGGCCGGCGCCAAGCCGGCTGCCGCCACCACCGCACCGGCCGGGGACGCCAAGGTCAAACCCGCCGCGAAAATCACCGACAAATCGCCGCCGAGTAACGGCAGCGAACGCAAAGAGGTGGTCGCGACTTACGTCCAGCGCAACCCGCGACCGATCGCGCCGCCGCCCGATGCCGAAGAAGGCGAGGACGGCAACCTGCTGTCAGGGCCGCGCAACGTACAGCCCTACATCTCGAAGCGCGGCGAGCAGTACATGAGCCGCGAGCAGCTCGAGCACTTCCGCACCATCCTGCAAAGCTGGAAGACCGACCTGATGCGCGAAGTCGATCGTACGGTGTCGCACATGAAGGACGAAGCGGCCAATTTCCCGGACCCGAATGATCGGGCTACCCAGGAAGAGGAGTTCAGCCTCGAACTGCGCACGCGCGACCGTGAGCGCAAGCTGATTCGCAAGATCGAGGAAGCGCTCGAGCGTATCGAAGACGGCAGCTACGGCTACTGTCTCGAGACGGGTGAGGAAATCGGCATCAAGCGTCTCGAGGCGCGTCCGGTCGCCACGCTCAGCCTCGAGGCCCAGGAGCGTCGCGAGCGTCGCGAGAAGCAGTACGGCGATCGCGACGACCGCTATCGCTGAGCGGCTCTGACCGGATCTGCCCGGACGTCGTTCACCCGATCACCGCTCGCCACTCTCGTGCGTATCGGGCGCTTTGCACCCACGCCTTCCGGTCCCCTGCACCTTGGCTCGCTGCTTTCGGCGGTGGGCAGTTGGCTTGATGCGAATCGCAACGGAGCCTGCCTGCTGCGAATCGACGATTTGGATTCTCCTCGCTGCAAGGCAGAGCACGAGGTCGCGATCCGGCAAGCGCTCGAAGCCTTCGGACTCGATTACCCGCAACCGATCATGCGCCAGAGCACTCGTGGGGCGGCCTACGAGCTCGCCCTGGCGCGGTTGGCCGAGCGAATTCCGCTATTTAATTGCGATTGCACTCGGCGCGAGCTCGCCGCGGGCGCAGAGCCCTGTTGCCGACGTGACTGTCGGCTCACGCGACGCGACCCGGCGAATTCCGCACTGCGCGCCGACCTGCGCGGCCTATCACGAATGCAGGTGCTGGATCGCAGCCTGGGGCAGATCGCATTCGATCCCGAGCGACAGCGCGATGTGATCGTGCGGCGACGCGACGGCATCATCGCTTACCACCTGGCGTGCGTGGTTGATGACGCGGCACAAGGCATTACCGACGTCGTGCGGGGCGCAGATCTCTTGCCGAGTACGCCGTGGCAGTTGGCACTGCACCAAGCACTTGCGCTGCGCCCGCCCGAGTATCTGCACTTGCCGCTGGTCACCGAAGCAAACGGCCAAAAGCTCGCCAAATCTCGTCATTCAGCGCCGCTCGATGCGGCTGCCGCTCCCGCCGCGCTCCGTCAAGTGTTGCGCTGGCTCAAACAAAAAGACCCGCCAGCCGACATCTCGTCGGTGGCGGGCCTGTTGTCAGTCGCTTGCAGTCAGTGGGAACCGCAAAGATTCTGCGGACTGCAATCCGTCATGCTCGATCGCTGACGGATTCTTTGAACACTGCTCAGCGCGGTTCGAGATCCTTCATGGAGAGGCGCACTCGACCCTGACGATCGACTTCGAGCACCTTGACCTGCACCACATCGCCTTCCTTGAGTTTGTCGGAGACACGCTCGACACGCTCGTTGGAGATCTGCGAAATGTGCACGAGACCATCGCGACCCGGCAAGATCGTCACGAAGGCGCCGAAGTCCATGAGGCGCGCAACGCGACCTTCGTAGACCCGACCCACTTCGACCTCGGCCGTGATGAGTTCGATGCGACTCTGCGCCTCGCGACCGGCAGCGCCGTTCACCGAGGCGATCTTGACCGTACCGTCGTTCTCGATGTCGATGGTCGTGCCGGTTTCTTCGGTGATCTGCCGAATGACCGCACCGCCCTTGCCGATCACATCGCGGATCTTCTCGGGATCGATCTTGAGGGTGATGATCGACGGCGCCCACTCCGACATCTTGTCGCGCGCCGAAGAAATGACCTTGTTCATTTCGCCGAGGATGTGCAAACGCCCGGTCTTCGCCTGCTCGAGCGCGACCTTCATGATCTCGGGCGTAATGCCCTCGACCTTGATGTCCATCTGCAAGGTGGTGATACCGTCTTTGGTACCGGCGACCTTGAAATCCATGTCGCCGAGATGATCCTCGTCACCGAGGATGTCGGTGATCACTTTGTATCGACCACCTTCAAGCACGAGGCCCATGGCCACACCGGCGACTGGCGCCTTGAGCGGCACACCCGCATCCATCATGGCGAGCGACGCACCGCAGACCGAAGCCATCGAGGACGAACCGTTCGACTCGAGGATTTCGGAGACGACGCGTACCACGTACGGAAACTTTTCCATGTCCGGCATGACGGCTGCGACACCGCGACGCGCGAGGTTGCCATGGCCGATTTCGCGGCGCTTCGGGCCCGACATCATGCCGGTCTCACCCACCGAGAACGGCGGGAAGTTGTAGTGCAGCATGAAGGGCTCGCGGCGCTCGCCCTCCAGCGCGTCAATGATTTGCGCATCGCGACCGGTGCCGAGCGTCGTGACCACGAGGGCCTGCGTCTCACCGCGCGTGAACAGCGCCGAGCCATGGGTACGCGGCAATACACCGACCTTCACGGTGATCGGGCGAACCGTCGTCGAATCGCGACCGTCGATACGCGGATCGCCGCTGAGGATCCGCTCGCGGACGATCTGGCTTTCGAGGCGGAACAACTGATCACCCACGTGATCAGCGGTGTACTTGGGCGCTTCGCCGCCCGCCAACTGTTCGGTGACCGCCTTCTTGATCTCGCCGACGCGCGTGTATCGCGCCTGCTTCTCGATGATGCGGTATGCCTCGGCAAGCAGATCGTGCGCGGCAGCGCGCACAGCAGCCTCAAGCTCCGCAGTGGCTGCGCTTGGCTTGAACTCCCAACGCGGCTTGCCGCACTCGGCAACAAGATCGTTGATGGCCTTGATCGCGACCTGCATCTGCTGATGGCCGAACACCACCGAGCCGAGCATGACCTCCTCGCTGAGGCAGTTTGCCTCGGACTCGACCATCATCACCCCGTCCTTGGTGCCGGCAACGACGAGGTTGAGTTCGGAAGTCTTGAGTTCGGCCGCCGGCGGATTGAGCAGGTACTGACCGTTTTTATAACCGACGCGCGCCGCACCGATCGGTCCGTTGAACGGCACGCCCGAGAGCGCAAGCGCCGCCGAGGCGCCAACCATCGCGGGGATGTCGGCATCGATCTCGGGATCGAGGGAAATCACCGTCGCCACAACCTGCACGTCGTTGTAGAAACCGTCCGGGAAGAGCGGACGCACGG